>NZ_JDWE01000023.1:0-71837 GCF_000685765.2 Frankia sp. BMG5.23 | reverse complement strand
GGCCCGCGCCGAGGCCGAGGCCGTCGCCGGCGAGGCGGTGAGCGCGCTGGAGGACGCCGAGACCCGCCTGGCCGCCGCCGAGGCGGCCAAGCGGCAGGTGGTCGAGCACTCCGCCGAGACGGTCCGCGCGGCCAACGACGCCGCCGAGGCGGCCCGCGTCGAGGCCGACGCGCAGGTCCAGGCCGCCGCCGCCCGCGCCGCCACCGAGATCGAGGCGGCCCGCGTCGAGGCCGACGCGCAGGTCCAGGCCGCCGCCGCCCGCGCCGCCACCGAGATCGAGGCGGCCCGCGTCGAGGCCGCACGGCGCATCGACGAGGCCGTCGCCGCCCGGGAGCGGGCCTCGACGCGGCTGGAGGAGGCCCGGCGCGCCGCCGAACGCGACGCGCACACCCTCACCGAGCTACGCGCCGAACGCGACGCCCTGCGCGAGGACATCCGCCGCGAACGCGCCGAGGCCGAGCGGGTGCGTGCCGAGGCGGCGGCGCAGCTCGACCAGGGCCGAGCCGCCGCGGCAGCCGAGGCCGAGCGGGTGCGTGCCGAGGCGGCGGCCGAACTCGACCGCGTCCGCTTCGAGGGCGAGGCACGCCTGGCCGGCGAACGTCAGGCCGCCGCCGAACGTCTCACTGTGATCGGCGAGGCCCGCGCCGAGGCCCGGGCCCGCGCCGAACGCGCCGAACGCCAGGTCGACGAACTGACCGCGGAGCTTCGCGCCGTGCGCGCCAGCCCCACCCGCCCCGACCCCACCTGATCAGGATCGCTCTCGTCCGGCGGGCAACACGGACCGGTGCGTGAGCACGGATGCGACGTGGGTCAGGGCACGGCGCAACGCGCGACGCGGAACCCCACGTCGTCGAGGTGGAAGGCCGGGTGGCCGCGGCGGCGTACGGAGGCCCGGCAGCTCCAGTGCTCGTCGAACCACCCGCCGCCCCGCAGCACCCGATAGGTGCCGTAGACCTCGGTGTCGTACAGGTCCCAGCACCAGTCCCACACGTTGCCCAGCATGTCGTACAGGCCCCAGGAGTTGGGCTGTTTGCCGCCCACGTCATGGATTCGCCCGTGGGAGTTGCCGCGGTACCAGGCAATGTCGTCGAGCGGCCCGTACCGCGGGCCGCTCGTGCCGGCTCGGGCGGCGTACTCCCACTCAGCCTCGGTCGGCAGCCGGTACCCCTCGGCGCGGGTGTCCCACTCGACACCCTCGCCGTCGGCCTGGACACGGTACGCGGGCGCCATCCCGTCGCGGTGGGACAGGGCGTTGCAGAACCGGACCGCGTCCCACCAGGAAACCCCCTCGACAGGCAACCGGTCCCCGCGGGCCGAACTCGGCCGCTGGCCGCCGACCGCCGCGTACTGCTCCTGGGTGACCGGAAACGCCGCGAGACAGTACGGCGCGAGCTCGACCGACCAGCTGCGCTGCGTTCGCCGGTCGGACAGCGTCACCCGCCCCGGCGGGATGGAGATCAACGTGTTTCCCACGCCCGCGTCCATGGCCGGCGATCCTACCGAGGCTCGTCCGTACGGAGAGTCCCGGTAGGATCGCGGGACGTCCGTATAGAGTGTTACTCTAGAGTGGTGCTCTATGGGAGGTGTCGGGGTTATGAGAGGTGTCGGGGTAGCGCCCAGTCGGGCCCGGCTGGTGGACGCGGCCGTGGCCTGCGTGCTGGAGCAGGGCTGGGAGGCCACGTCCATGCAGGCGGTTCGGCGTCGGGCCGGTGTCAGTAACGGCAGCCTGTTTCACTACTTCCCCACCCGGGGGGACCTGGCCGCGGCCGTGGTGGGTGCGGGTCTTGCCGATCATCAGGGCGCGCTGTGGGGTGAGCTGCACACCTCGACCGGGCCCCGTGATGGCGTGACCCGCCTGGTCACCCGCCATCTGCGGTGGGTGGAAGAGCATCCGCGGCTGGCCCGACTGCTGCTGACCGCGCCGGTCGATGTCCTGCGCGGCTCGATCGATGAGCGCACCGCCGCGGACAACCGCGGCTTCTTCGCCGCGGTGGCCGACTGGCTGCGTGGCCACGGCTGGTCCGACCGGCCCGACCTGGCGGTCGTCGTCGCGCTGTGGATCGGCCCCGCCCAGGAATACAGCCGCCACTGGCTCGCCCGCCCCGCGGGCTCCCCGACGCTCGTCGCCGACGACCTGGCCGACGCCGCCTGGCGGACGCTCGGTCCCCTGCTCACCCCGCGGAAGGAGTAAGGAGTCATGACCCGTTCCTTGCAGTGCTACCGCCGTGCGCTCGACACGTTCACCACCATCGTCACTCGCGTGCCCGCCGACCGGTGGGACGCCCCGTCCCTCTGCCCGGTGTGGACCGGGCGGCAGTTGACCGGCCACGTCATCGACGGCCAGCAGCAGATCGTCAGCCTGCTCACCGGGCACGGCCCCCGCCCGCCCGTCACCGATCCCGCCCTCCTCACCGCCCTCGCCGGCCCCGATCCGGGCGCATCCTGGCAGCGCACCCACCAGAACACCGAACGCACCCTCGCGGCCCTGGACCCGGCCACCGTCGTGGACACCCCCCTGGGCGCCCGGAGCGTGGACGAGGTCCTCACCGTCGCCGTCATCGAGCCCCTCGTCCACGCCTGGGATCTGGCCACCACCATCGGGCAGACCGTCCAGCTCGATCCCGACACGGTGACCGCGACGCTCCCCGCCGTCGAAGCACTCGGTGGCCAGCTCGCCGCGACCGGCATGTATGCCGCCGCCCAGCCCGCGCCCGCCGACAGCCCACCCCAAGACAGGCTCCTGGCCGCACTCGGACGCCGCTGGACCCCGAGGAACTGACATCAGCAGTATCACGTGGGGGCTGATCACACGGGCTCGTGCGCCAAGTCGTCAACCGCCAAGTCGTCAACCCGCCGTCAGGCCTGCTCGCCGGAGACCGTCCGCTGGGGGCGTACGCCGTCCGGCCGGTAGATCCTGGCCGGTGGCCCGGGGGGATCGGTGCCGAGGGTGTTCCCGCAGCGGGTGGAGATCCATGTCCGGATGCCGCCGGGACGCGGCGCCGGCCGCCAGCTTTCCAGGTCGTAGGTCTCGCCGGTGGCGAAGCCCTTCCCGCCGTTCAGCGCCGGTAGCTGCGCGAAGTTCTGATGGCACGCCAGCTGGTCACGCAGACTGTCGGCAACCTCGCCGCGCAGGCCCGTCACACACCCCTGCACGGCCTGCCAGATCTCGGCGGCAACCTGGCCGGGGTCCCCGGCGCGCCGCCCCTCGGGGGTGGGGCGCACCTGGATGCGAAACCGGCCGTCCGCCCACTGCTGCACGACGATCTCCTCGACGTAGCGGCTCGGGCCGCAGTAGGGCGTGCTGGCACCGGCGGCCCGCGGGCTGTGTGTCGCCTCGGGGCTGGGGCTCGGGCTGTGCGCGGGAGTCGGGCCGCCCGGGGGATGCACCCCCGCGATGGCGTGCGGACCGGCCGGGGTGTCCGGGCCGCAGGCGACGGCGAGCAGCCCCACCGCCGGCACGCCCAGCAGAACCCGCACGAGGAGCGCGCACAGGCGCGCCCCCACGATCCCGGACGCGGTGCTCCCTGCGGTCCCCGCCATGTGCGTTCCCCCGGATCCGGTGCGGGTGGGTTCCGCCGGTTATCGCCGCGTCAACCCACCGCACCGGGCTGCCGTGAGGCGGCCTCGGGGACGAGCGTCAGCGGTGCAACGTACGGCGGCGGCCCACCGCCCGCCACACCAGCAGCACGACGATACCCCCGATGATCGAGCCGACGATGCCGGACGGTTGCAGCGCGCCCTCGCTGAGATCACGGTTGAACAGGACGTAGCCGAGGAAACCGCCGACGAACGAGCCGACGATGCCGAGCAGGATCGTCGCAGGGATACTCATCGGATCAGGTCCGGGCACGAGCAGGCGCGCGACCGCGCCGGCAACGAGACCAAGCAGCATCCAACTGACGAGGGTCCAGACCATGGAAGACCTCCGACCAATAATGATCATCGATGGCCGACCTATGATCATGGTCGACCGATGATCGAGGAGTAGGACGTCCGCCGTATACCCGACCGACCCGGTTCGTCAAACAACATCCAACAACATCCGAAACGTCGTCCTGCGGACAGCCTGCCCGTCGAGATGACTGTCGAGATGCCCGTCGAGCGCCCTCCCGGACCGGGCCGGGCGCCACCGCATCATCGGCCCGGCCGTGGCCCGATCACCGGACGGGGCTGCGAACGGGGCGGCGGCCGGTCGTAACATGTGGACCAGGCCGACCGTGCGTCGGATCCCGTCCGAAGGATGGTTCCCGTGGGTGACATCGGCGCTCCCGAACTGATCATCATCATCCTGGTCGTCGTCGTGCTGTTCGGCTCGAAGCGGCTGCCCGACGCCGCCCGTTCCCTAGGCCGCTCCCTGCGGATCTTCAAGTCCGAGATCAAGGGCCTGCACGACGACGAGGCGCCGGCCCCTACCGCGGCCGTTGCCGCGGCGCCCACCCAGGTCACCGGCCCCGCGCCCGCCGCACCCCACACTCCGCCGTCGGCCGAGCCGGCCACGCCGGCCACGGGTGGATCCGGGAACCGGTCCGCCTGAGGCCCGCTGAGCGTTTCCCGCGGCGAGGCCGGGCGAGTCGCGGCGGACTAGGGTGGATCTCGATGCCCCAGGATGCCCGGACGCCCCGGCGGTGAACGACGAGACCACCAGGCCGATCGCCGGCCCCCGTGCGTTACCGGCCGGCTCCGCCGGCGCGGCACAGCCGCCGGTGCCGGTCCTGGCGCCGGGCACCGATGGACAGCTCACCGCCGATCTGCTCGCTCGGGTAGGGGACTACGCCCGCGCCGCGCGTTCCACGGCGACCTGGCGGGCCTACGACAGTGACCTGCGTCAGTTCCGGGCCTGGTGTGAACGTCAGACGGTGCCGCTGTGCCCGCTGCCGGCGACCCCGGCGACGGTCGCGGGTTACCTCGCCACGCTCGCCGACGCCGGGTACAAGCCCTCGACGATCCGCCGCCGGCTCGCCGCGATCTCCGTCTCCCACCAGCTCGGTCGCCATCCCAACCCGGCGAGCGCACCGGAGGTCTGCGCCGTCTGGGACGGTATCCGCCGCACCCGCGGGGTCCGCCCGAACCGCAAGGCCGCGCTGGACACCTCCCTGCTGGCCCGGGTCGTCGCCGGGCTGCGCGACGACGACCTCGCCGACGTCCGCGACCGGGCCCTGCTGCTGATCGGATTCGCCGGCTGCCTGCGCCGCTCCGAACTCGTCGGCCTCGACGTCGCCGACCTGCTGGAGACCCCCGACGGAGTCGTCCTGACGATCCGGGCGTCGAAGACCGACCAGGAGGCCGCCGGTGCCCTGGTCGGCGTCGCCTACGGCTCCTACCGGCCGACCTGCCCGGTGCGGGCCTGGCGGGCCTGGGTGGACGCCGCCGCGCTGACCGACGGGCCGGCGTTCCGCGCGGTCAACCGGCACGGGCAGGTCGCGCCGGGGCGGCTCTACCCGGGCTCGGTGGCCCGAATCGTGCAGCGCCGGGTGGCCGCCGCCGGACTCGACCCGGCCGACTTCGCCGGGCATTCGCTGCGCTCCGGGTTCGCCACCGCCGCCGCCCGCGCCGGTGTCGCCGACCGGTCGATCATGCGCCAGGGCCGGTGGCGCTCCTCAGCGTCGCTCGACGGCTACGTCCGCGCCGGACGGCTGTTCGACCGCGACAACCCCTCCGGCCGCGTCGGGCTGTGAACCCGACCGGCCTGGGATCCGGCGTGGACGGAACCGCGCACGCGGCGTCCCCGGCATGCAGGTGCGGGTCGGGCCGGTGCGCGAGGTGGCCTTCGCCCCGGACAGCCGACTGCTGGCCACCGCCGGCGAAGCGGTGCGCGTTCAGGCGTCGCCGAGATCCTGTCCAAGGGGGAGATGGCGGTAGACGGTGGTCCGTCCGCGTCGGGTGAGCGCGGCCACCAGGTCGATCGGCACCCCGCCGGCGCGGGCGGCGCGGGCGGCCTCCCACATTCTTTCCTCCGCCTCGCAGGCAGCGTCGACCGAGGCGGACAGGGCGGCCATGAGCTCATGGTGAGCCTGCGTCCTCGGCGTCCACGGCGGGCGGGGCATCCACCCACCTTATGGGCGTACCAGATTGACATGCAAACACGTGGAAGATTAGCGTCTCAGATAGGTATGCGAACTGGGAATGTGATGCGTCTGTCGCGGCATTGCCGCATTCTGGCCCTACCCGAGCATCCGAAGGGACCTCATGATGGCCAGATACACCTGCACGTACTGCGGTATCACCTCGGACCGGGTCGCCACCAAGGCCGAGGCGTCCCATCTGCTCGCCACCCACATGCAGGTCCGCCACGGCGGGCTGGGCCGCGGCCCCCAACCGGCCGCCATCCCGCGGACCGGTTCACGTCGCGTCCGGCGCCGCTGACAGTCCCGCACCGCCCTTCGTCCCGCTCGCCCACGGATCCGGGGCCGGAGCACCGGCGGCGGCCGGTAGTGCTCAGGCGGCCGGCGACGGAGCGGCCAGTCCGATCAGCCGGTGCACACGCAACGGGACGGGCCTGCCCTGCACGACGAGGGGATCCGCCTCGCTCGCGGTGACGCTGTCCCGGACGAGATGATAAGTGGTGCCGCCGATGAAGATCTCGCCGGCGGGCGCGGCGTGTTCCAACCGGGAGGCGACGTTCACCGGGTCGCCACTGGCGCCACCGGCGACGGTGACCTCGCCGGTGTTGATCCCGATCCGCACGCGCAGCCTCAGGTCCCGGTTGTGGTGCCGTTCGGTGTTGAGCGCCTCCGTCGCGGCCCGAATCTCAAGGGCGGCGTGGACGGCGCGCAGCGCGTCGTCCACATGCGGCTCGGGAACGCCGAACACCGCGAACGCGGCGTCCCCGATGAATCTCTCGACCGAGCCGCCATGCGTGGAGACGATGGTGCGCACGAGGGTGAACGCCCGCCGCAGGACCTCCTGCAGCGATTCCGGGTCGATTCCTCTGCCGATGTCGGTGGTCCCGGTGATGCCCACGAACATGCTCGTGGCGGTGATGCAGGCGTCCCGTTCCGGGTCCTGCCGGATGTCGCCGGTATCCTCGCGTGCCATGGTCCCATCCTGACGCGCCATCCCGCCGGTGAAGACGTGATTTCCGCGCCGTGACCCGACCGGGGGATCGGACCCGGCGCCGGCGACGACTGGTCTGCCGGTCAGCGGCGGCGTGGGGAACGAGGCGACCGAGGAGAACGAGGCGACCGAGGAGAACTCGCCGACCGCCGCGGCCGGGCCGCGCTGGGCGACGACGAGGGGATCGGCACCGTCCCGGGCCCGGGGCCCGAGCCCGCCACGGGGTGCGTTCTGGGGTCCGGCCGCGTCGGGTCCGCCGTGCGCGTCCAGTGCACGGGGCGGGTCAGAGCCGGGGGCAGCGCCGTGGTGGCGTCCCCGCGGGCGGCGTCGAGCTGGGCCTGAACGACGAACAGGGCGCCGTGCAGGTTGGCGCCGTGCAGGTCGGTGTCGCGCAGGTCAGCGCCGAGCAGGTCGGCGCCGCGCAGATCCGCCCCCCGCAGATCCGCGCCGATCAGGAGGGTTCCCTGCAGCGCCGCGCCGCGCAGATCCGCCCCGGCGAGGTTCGCGCCGAGCAGGTCGGCGCCGCGGGGGCGCCGCCGGGGACGCCTGTTCCCGGCACCGCCCGGCAGCTCGGCGCGGACCAGGTCGCTGGCCTGCAGCAACAGCAGATGGACCGCCTGACGCAGCGCGGGGACGTCCACGGCGAGCAGCGTGTCGGCGTCGGCGCAGGTCAGCAGCATGGTGCGAGCGCGGGCGTCATGCAGCTCGGCGTGCAGCGGGGCGGCGGCGGGCCGGCTCAGCGCCTCGCTCAGATACCACAGCAGCTCGTGCAGCGTCCGCATGACCGCGAAGACATCGAACATCTGCCGGGCACTGTCCGGGGCCGCTCGCCAGTCCCGCCCGCCGTAGGTGACCTGGCAGACCTGCTGCCCGGCGCCGAAGCAGTCATACACGGCGCAGCCGCGGAACCCCCGCGGCCGCAGCTGCTCGTGGACGGCACAGCGGAAGCCCGCGTTCAGGTTGGGGCAGGCCGTGCCGGCGGGTTTGTCAATCGCGAAGTCCACCGAGGCGGAGAACGCCGGTGCCACGCAGCACAGCGCGAAACAGCGCCCGCAGTCGGCACGCAGCCGGCCGCGGGCGTCCCCGGTGATTCCCGCGGCGGGATCGAGATCGTCGGGCAAGGTGTGTGCCCTTCTGAACGTCGACGGGAGACATCATTCTGACAGACGCGACCGCGGAGGATGACGTCGCCACCCCCGTGTCCACCGGCCTCGGGCTGGCCGGGATACCAGTTCGCCCGCGATCCTCGCCCACGACCAGCGCCGGTTCAACGAGCACAGGGCGTCTGGTCAGCGGTCAGCGGTCAGCGGTCAGCACCCAATGGTCATCTGGGTGGGAGGGAGGGTCGTCTCGACGTCCTGGTCGTCGAGACGACGTACTGGTCGCCGACGGATATGTCATGCTGACAGACGCGACAGCAGGGGGAGGAAGCCGGTGCGAGTCCGGCGCGGTCCCGCCACTGTCACCGGGAAGCGAACCCTTCCTGGGCAGGCTCGCCGACGAGGAGGCGGGCGTGCCCGGCGATCGCCCGACCAGGGGTCCGGAGAGGAACCCCGAGCCGCCCCGGCGGGGCGACGGGCCACGGCCGCAGCGGCGGCTGGAAGGCCGAAGGTGCGCGTCGATCCGGGAGCCAGGATACTCCGGCCGTCGCCGTGATGACCATGGGCGAGGACCCTGGGAGGACCCCGGCATGCCCGTACCACTGCCACATCGGCCATCCCGGCCGCACGCGCCGCATCGGCATCCGTGGTATCCGTCGTGTCGATCCTGTCGATCCTGTCAGCCGCAGCCGGTGCACACGACGCACCGGCGACACCCGCTTGCCTCGACGGCGTCGACACCGTGGTGAGCTTCCCGCTGTCGGCGGTGGTCGGCATGGACGACCTGCGCCTGGCCCTGCTGCTCAACGCGGTCTCCCCCACGCTGGGCGGAATCCTCGTGCGTGGGGAGAAGGGCACCGCCAAGTCCACCGCCGTGCGCGGCTTGGCCGCCCTGCTGCCCCCGGTGACGGTCACGGAGGGCTGCCGGTTCTCCTGCGCGCCCGACGCGCCGTTACCGGACTGCCCCGACGGCCCGCATCCCGCGCCGTCGCCGTCACTGACCCGTCCGGCCCGGCTGGTGGAACTACCCGTGGGCGCCTCCGAAGACCGGCTAACCGGTTCCCTCGACCTGGACCGGGCGTTGGCCGACGGGGTCAGCGTTCTGCGCCCGGGTCTGCTCGCCGCCGCCCACCGCGGGCTGCTCTACGTCGACGAGGTCAACCTGCTGGGGGACCATCTCGTTGACCTGCTTCTCGACGCCGCCGCCTTCGGGGTCGCCCACGTCGAACGCGACGGGGTGTCGGTGCGCCATCCGGCGGTGTTCCTGCTGGTCGGGACGATGAACCCGGAGGAGGGCGAGCTGCGTCCGCAGCTGCTCGACCGGTTCGGGCTGACCGTGCACGTCGCGGCCAGCCGTGACCCGGCGGTGCGCGCGGAGGTCGTCCGCCGACGGCTGGCGTTCGAAGCCGACCCGGCCGGGTTCGCCGCGACCTGGGCGGACGCGGAGGCGGAACTCGCGGCCCGGGTCGTCGCCGCCCGCGGCCGGCTCGGCACGGTCCGGCTCACCGACGCGGCGCTGCGGGCCGTCACCGCCATCTGCGCCGGCTGCGACGTCGACGGCATGCGCGCCGACGTGGTGCTGGCCAAGACCGCGATGGCACTCGCCGCGTGGGCGGGGCGCGCCACGGTGCTCGCCGCCGACATCCGTACCGGTGCCCGTCTCGCGCTACCGCATCGCCGCCGCCGCGGCCCGTTCGACGCCCCCGGAATGGACGACGAGACCCTCGACGCCGTCCTCGACGAGGCCCTGGCCGCTCTCGACGAGCGCGTCGGGGCCGAACGCGAGGCCGGCGAATGTGAAGCCGGCGAAGAAGCCGGCGAAGAAGCCGGCGGATCCGGTGCCGGGGAATCCGGTGCCGGGGAATCCGGGGTACCGGTGAACGATGCGCGCCCCGATGACGACCCGCCCGACGGCGGCGGTTCGGGGGGCGCGCCCCGTGGTGACGGCGGTTCCCACGGCTGCGACGGTGCGGGGGATGGGAACCGCGGCGCGGGGAACGGCGGGGATGACGGGAAGGGCGGGGACAGCGGGGACGGCGGGGACGGCGGGGACCGGTGGTCGGCACGACCGTCCCCGTCGGCGTCTTCGACCGCGTCGGCGTCTTCGACCCGGCTCGCCGGCGCATCGGCGGCGGCGAGCCGGCCGCGGCTGCTCACCGTCGCCGGCCTCGGAACCTCCTCGGGAGCCACCGGACGTCGATCCCCGGCCCGCGGCAGCCGCGGCGCGCTCGTCACCACCGCCGCGGACGCACCCGGCCTGCATCTGCCGGCGACCCTGCTCGCCGCCGCCCCGTTCCAGGCCGCCCGCGGCCGGTGCGGACCCGGCCTCGTGCTGGTCCCGGCGGACCGCCGTGGCGCCGTGCGCGTCGGCCGGGAGGGCAACCTGGTGCTGTTCGTCGTCGATGCCAGCGGGTCGATGGCCGCCCGCGCGCGGATGACCCTGGTCACCACGGCCGTGCTGGCCCTGCTCGTCGACGCCTACCAGCGCCGCGACCGGATCGGGATGATCACTTTCCGGGGGTCGGGAGCGGAGGTGGTGCTCGCGCCGACCTCGAGCGTGGAGGTGGGCGCGGCCCGGCTGCGCGCGCTGCCCACCGGCGGGCGGACCCCGCTGGCCGCCGGGCTGGGCCTCGCCGGTGAGGTCCTGCGCGCCGAACGGCGCCGTGATCCGACGCGGCGGGCCCTGCTCGTGGTCGTCACCGACGGCCGGGCGACCGCCGGGGACGACCCGCTGCCGGTGGCCCGCGCGCTGGTGCGCGCCGCCGGTGGCGCGGCCGGACCGGCGACGGGCGGACGGGCCGGTACCGGGGGGCGTGGCGGTGGGGGGCGTGGCGGCGGCCGGGGTGAGTTGAGCAGCGTCGTCGTCGACTGCGAGAACGGTTTCCTGCGCCTGGGCCTGGCCCAGCGGCTCGCGGGCGCCCTCGGCGGCGTCACGATCCCGCTGGACTCCCTGCACCATCTCACTCCCCGCGCGACGCCCCGCGCGACGTCCGGAAAGGTGGCCTGTTGACGCCGCAGGGACAGCCCGAGACCGTCCCCGACGACGGGCTGACCACCCGCCAGCGCCGCGACCGGCCGCTGCTGATGGTTCACACCGGCGACGGCAAGGGGAAGTCGACGGCCGCGTTCGGTCTGGCGTTGCGCGCCTGGTCACAGGGCTGGCCGGTCGGAGTGTTCCAGTTCGTCAAGTCCGCGAAGTGGCGTATCGGCGAGGAACGCGCGCTGCACGTCCTCGCCGACTCCGGCCAGGGCGGCCCGGTCACCTGGCACAAGATGGGCGCGGGCTGGAGCTGGGTACGCGAACGGGTCGACCCGGACGGCGACCCGGGTGCCGCCGCCCGGGAGGGCTGGGCGCAGATCACCCGGGACCTCACCGCCCAGACCTACCGGCTGTACGTGCTCGACGAACTGACCTACCCGTTGCGCTGGGGATGGCTCGACGTCAACGAGGTCGTCGAGGTCCTGCGTTCCCGCCCCGGCCGCCAGCATGTCGTCGTCACCGGGCGGCGCGCCCCCCGGGAGCTGCTCGACGCCGCCGACCTCGTCACCGAGATGACCAAGGTCCGCCACCCCATGGACACCGGGCAAAAGGGGCAGCGGGGCATCGAGTGGTGAGCGAGCCCCGGGCGGAGATCGACATTCCCCGGCTGGTTCTCGCCGCCCCGGCCAGCGGCGCCGGCAAGACGACGGTGACCACCGGGCTGATGGCCGCGTTCACCGCCCGCGGCCTGCACGTCTCCCCGCACAAGGTCGGCCCGGACTACATCGATCCCAGCTACCACGCGCTGGCCTGCGGCCGGCCGGGCCGCAACCTCGACGCGGTGCTCTGCGGCGCGGCGCGCATCGCCGCGCTGTTCGCCCACGGGGCCCGCGGCGCGGACCTCGCCGTCGTCGAAGGGGTGATGGGCCTGTTCGACGGGGTGGCCCGTCCCGGTCCCGGTGAGCAGGCCGACCATGCCTCCACCGCGCACGTCGCCCGGCTGCTCGACGCCCCCGTCGTGCTCGTCGTCGACGTCTCCGGCGCCGCCCGCTCGATCGCCGCGCTCGTCGCCGGGTTCCGCGGATTCGACCGGCGGATCCGCCTGGCCGGGGTGATCCTCAACCGGGTCGGTTCCCCCCATCACCGCGACCTGCTCACCGAGGCACTCGACGACATCGCCGTGCCCGTGCTCGGCGCGCTGCCGCGGGAACAGGCCGTCCACACCCCCTCGCGGCATCTCGGTCTGGTGCCGGCGGCGGAACGCAGACCCGCCGCCGTCGCCGCCGTCGACCGGCTCGGCGCGCTGGTCGGATCCGCCTGCGACCTCGACGCCCTGCTGCGGGTGGCACGCACCGCGCCGCCGTTGCGCGTCGCACGTTGGGAGCCGGCCACCGTGCTCGCCGCGGCCGGACCGGCAGCGGTCACCACAGCGGACCCGGCGATGCCCGCGATGCCCGACCGGCCCCCGCGGGTCGCGGTCGCCGGGGGAGCCGCGTTCACCTTCGGCTACCCCGAACACATCGAGCTGCTCACCGCCGCGGGCGCCGACGTCGTCCCCGTCGACCCGCTGCGCGACGAGACGCTGCCACCGGGAACCGACGCCCTGATCATCGGCGGTGGTTTCCCCGAGGAGCACGTCGCCGCGCTCGCCGACAACGCCCGGTTACGCGCCGAGGTCGCCGCGTTCGCCGCCCGCGGCGGGCCGGTCGCCGCCGAGTGCGCCGGACTGCTCTACCTGGCCCGCACCCTGGACGGCGCGCCGATGTGCGGGGTTCTCGACGTGGAGGCGGTGATGGGCCCGCGGCTCACCCTCGGCTACCGCAGCGCGATCGCCGCCGCGGACAGCCCCCTGGCGGCGGCCGGGACCACCGTGCACGCCCACGAGTTCCACCGTACGGTCCTACGGCCCCCACCCGGCCGGGCGCCGTGCGACCCACGGTCGCCGTCCCCCGCCCACGGCGCCGCAGGCCCGCCCCCCGGGTCGTCGTGGGTGGCGGCGTGGTGGCTGCCGGTACCCGAAACCGCGCCCCGACCCGCACCGGGACGCGTGGCGGGTGGTGGCCGGCGCGGCGGGCAGCAGGCGGCGTCGCCGTGGATGTCCGAGGGGTTCGTGTACCGCCGGGTGCACGCCTCCTACCTGCATCTGCACTGGGCTGGACGGCCCGGCGCCGCCACCCGCCTGCTCGCCGCCGCCCGCGCGGCCCGCCGGGAGGACGGCCGGGACACCGCCGGCGCCGCACCCCGCGTCCGCGCCCCGAAGCCCGCCGGCCCACCCGGCCGGATCCAGCCCGGCGCGGCGTGACCGGAGCGGAACCGGGGGACGGGAGGCTGGTCGTCGGTGTCGGCGCACGGCCCGGGGTGACGGCGGCGGAGATCCTGGAGCTGGTCGAGGCGGCGCTGCACGACCTCGCGGCGCCGGCGAGCGCGGTGCGCCGGATGGCGACGGTCGAGGCCCGCCGGGACGAACCGGGCGTCGTCGCCGCCGCCCGCCACCACGGCTGGCCGCTGGTGGGCCATCCCGCCGCCCTGCTCGCCACCGTCGACGTGCCCCATCCCGGTGCCGCCGCCCACGCCGCGCTCGGCACCCCGAGCGTCGCCGAGGCCGCCTGTCTGATTCCCTTCGCTGTCCCCCCGTCCCCGGAAACGGCCACCCTGCCCCCGGCAACGGCCATGCCACAGCCGGTCCTGCTCGTACCCAAACGCGCCGGCCGGCGGGCGACGGTCGCGATCGCCCGGCATGGCACGCCGGATCGGGATGGCGGCGCTTCCGCGTGACCGCGGACCAGGTCGGCTGGGTGGCCGAGCGGACCACCTTTGATCAGCATCGGCTCGCGCCGCTGGTGTTGTTGACGTACTACGCGGTCACCCCACTGCCCCTTTTTGCCGCATCTCAGCGTGACCCCTATAGATCTATACACGCGGACAATGGTACGGACGGCCGGTGTTTTTCGGCGTGGTGAGCTGTTGTAATCTGGCTGTGGCCGGTGAACGGGCCGTGTCAGGACAACCGTTCAGAGCAGCTGTTCAGAGCAGCTGTTCAGAACGACATAGCGTTGAACCCAAAACATGGTGGGTCATCGTCGCGGGGGCACCGACAAGGAGTCGCATGGATCACGCGCTCTACCATGTCCTCGAACCAAGTCGCGAGTATGACGTCGAGCTGACCACAACTGCCGGGCAGTGGCCGGCCGGCCTGCGCGGACACGCCTTCGTCGTCGGTCCGTCCCAGCCGACCGCGCTCGATTTCTTCCTGACCGGGCCGGGCATGCTCACCCGGGTCGACCTGGCCACCCAGCGCTGGCAGACGCGCCGGGTCGTCACTCCGGACCTGGCCATTCTCGGCGCGCTGCGCTCGGTGCTGCCGCCGGCGGAGCTGGCCGGGTTGCTGGTGGGCGCGCGACCGGCGGTGAGCCACACCGCGCCGCATTTCTTCGGCGACCGGCTGCTGTTGACCTCCGATCGGCAGCGGCCGGTGGAGTTCGATCCGGTCACCTTTGATTTCAAGAGTTTTCTCGGTGGCGTGGACGAATACCCGCAGGTCGGCGCGCACCCGCTGTTCCCGGGTGTGCAGACGACGTCCCATCCGGTCGTCGACCTGGACGACGGTTGCCTGTGGTGGTGCAACATCCACCTACGCCCCCGGGGAAATTCGACGGCCGATGTCGAGGGGCCGCTGTGGGTGGTGCGCTGGGACGGCAGCGGCGCGTTGGAAAGCTGGCATGTACCGGGCGCCCGCATCGTGCAGGGCACCCACGAGGTGACGGTGACCAGGGACTACGTCATCTTCACCGAAATCGGTTTCCGGCCCGAGCCGGGCAGCGTCGCCGGCCGGAACCGGACCAGGCCGCACCAGCCGTTCACCGATATCTATCTGGTGGCGAAGAGGGATCTGACCACCAGGCGGGTGGGGGGCGCTGTCCCCGTGGCGCACGCCCGGGTGCCCTACGAGTCGTTCCACGAGTTCGCCGACTACGCCCAGGACGGCGACGACATCACCCTGTACGTCGCCCACTCGAACGGCTGGGACATCAACTACGCGATCACCGACACCGACACCGTCTGGGGGTCCGGGAAGCACTTCCCGGCCAGCCTGCGCGGATTTCTCCCGACGCCGGTCGACGCCTCACCGGTGGGTCGGTACGTCATCGCCGGACGCACCGGCGAGGTACGCGCCACCCGGTACTTCCTCGAGCCCCGGCGGCACTGGGGCACCCTGCTCTACGCCAGGGACCTGCGACGCCCGGCCCTGGAACGCGGCCGGTACCTGTGGCAGGCGTATTGGGGAGCACCGCCGGACAGCCTGGTCAGCCGGGTCGTCGAGATGTACCGCGACCACCCGCACCGGGTCGTGCCGGTGGATCAGCTGCCGGCCGGCGGGACTGCCTCGTCGGTGGTGTGCATCGACCTCGAGACGATGACGGAGAAGTGCTCGTGGTCGTTTCCGACCGGCACCATCGGCGAGTCGCCGGTGTACGTGCCGGTCACCGGCGACGGCGACGTCGCGCCCGGCGGAGAGAACGGCGATGGTAGCGGGGACGGATGGCTGCTGGTCTTCCTCAAGCACGCCGACCGCACCGAGATCCAGGTCTTCGACGCGCTCGCGCTCGATGCCGGCCCCGTCGCCGTCGCCACCGCGCCCGGGCTGAAGATTCCGGTTCTGTTCCATTCCGGGTATGCGGCGAGCATCCGGTCCGTCGACACCGGATATCGCCGGTTCTTCGCGGACGACCTCGGTACCGCCTGGAGAAGTCTCGGGCCGACCGTGCGCAGGGTCGTCGCCGACGTCCTGGACCGGCTCGGCTGACCGGTGGACGGGGCTGACCGGCACGGGTGTGCGACGCTCGTTCAGAAGGGTTGACTGGATGTACGACGCAATTGTGGTGGGTGCCCGGTGCGCCGGTTCCCCGCTGGCCATGCTGCTGGCCCGGCGCGGCCACCGGGTGCTGCTGGTCGACCGCGCGACCTTTCCGGCGGACACGCTGTCCACCCACTATCTGCCCCAGGCCGGGGCACACCAGCTGGCCGGTTGGGGGCTGCTTGACCGACTTGTCCGAACCGGGTGTCCGCCGATCACCGAGATGACGCTGTCCTGGGAGGACAGCGTCATCACCGGCGGCGTCGATCCGGTGGACGGCATCAGCGCGGCCTACGCACCCCGGCGCACCGTGCTGGACGCGATGCTGCTGGACGCCGCGCTCGACGCCGGCGTCGAGGTCCGCCTGGGCTACCCGGTGACCGACGTACTGGTAGCCGACGGCCGCGCGGTGGGTATCCGCGGTGGCACCCGGCGCTCCGGCGGCGCCGCGGCCGAGGATCGGGCCGCCATTGTCATCGGCGCGGACGGCCCCCGCTCCACGATCGCGGCGACGATGAACGCCGCCTTCTACAACGTCGTACCGGCCGCCAGCTTCATCTACTACTCGTACTGGAGCGGCCTCGACCGGCAGCACAGCGCCCGCTTCCGCAACGGGGCCCAGATCGGCTGCTGGCCGACTAACGACGGCCTGACCGTGGTTGCGGTTATGCGGCGGCGGGAGCGCCTGGCCGAGTTCCGGGCCGACGTGCCGGGAAACTTCCTCGGTGTCGTGCGTGCCGTCTTCCCCGAGTTGGCCGACGAGCTGGCCACCCGCGGCCGGCGCGAGGAACGCTTCCACGGCTCCCTCTACCCCGACAACTACTACCGCGCAGGCCACGGGCCGGGCTGGGCGCTGGTCGGCGACGCCGGTTACCACCGCGATCCCGTGACCGCCCAGGGCATGCTCGACGCCTTCACCCAGGCGGACCTGCTGGCGGCCGCGGTGGACCGCGGCCTGTCCGGGCAGCAGCCGATGAACGCCGCCCTGGCGGATTTCCAGCGGCATCGCGACGAGGCGACCGCCGCGTCCTACCGGCTTGCCTGCACGGTAGGCGAACTGGCGTTCCCCCCCGAACTGGCCGCGCTGCTGGTGGCCGCGGCGAACAGTCCAGAAACCCGGAAAAAGTTTCTCGGTATGGTTGCCGGCTTCGTTCCGCTGGCGGAGTTCTTCGCCCCGGCGCACCTGACCGAACCGAAATGCTCTCCAACGAATCCTGACCCTGAACCCTGAACCAACCCCCGCCCCCAGCCGGCAGGAATCGAGATCATCCAGTGCTCGACACCACGCTCGAAGTCAGCCTGCACATTCCACTGTCCGCAGCGGAGATTTACGCCTTCATGGCAACTCCCGACAACTGGGTCGGCACCTTCGCTGCGACGAAGGCGGTCCGCGGGGAGAACACCGACCGCCCGGTGCCGGTGGGGGCACGATTCGTCGACGTCATCGAGGTCGCCCCGGACACAACCGTCGAGGTCGAGTGGACGGTCACCCGCGACGAGCCCGGAGCCATCTGGCAGATGACCACCGACCCCGCCATAAGCGCCGACCCGGCCGACGGCACTGTCCACATCGTCATCACCTACACCTTCGCCGGCGGCACAGAAACGGAGCTCGCCGCCGACACCGTAGCCGCCGCGGCCGGCTCTGCCGGTGCCGGTGCCGGGACGCTGGTCACCCGTGCCCTACGCGCCACCTACCTCGGCAACTCGCCCATTCCCCTGGCCTACCGCGACAGCTGGACAGACCAGGCCGGCCCAGCCCACTTCCTGCAGACAGTCCGGGAAACTCTGCTCAATACCAGGTCCACCGGCCGGCGGCCTTGACGTCTCATCAGCTTTGACCTACCAGCGCCGGGGATCGCGTGTTCTCCGGGTGATACGCCCCGCGCCCACGGTCGTGCCGTGCGGCTCCCCGCCACCGGTAATCTTCAGCGACTCAGCCGAACGGAGGACAAACACGAATCTTTCTTCCCGAGGTTTCTCAGCCCCATGCGACGCCAGACGGGATCGCCGCATCGGCGCAGGCGTCGGCGATCAGGTCCAGGGACAGGCCGAGGACCCGCGCCAGCGCGGCGACGGTGAAGAACGCCGGGGTCGCGATCCGGCCCGTCTCGATCTTGCGCAGCGTCTCCGCCGACAGCCCGGCCGCCGCGGCGACCTCGACCATGCTGCGGTCCCCCCGGGCGGTGCGCAGCAGGGCGCCCAACCGCTCCCCGCGTTCGCGTTCCAGCCGGGTCAACGGCGTCCGCACCATGGCCATGATGGTAGTACCGGCATGCCCCTACCCGACTCCGCACCACAACCGTGATACTAATAACGGTATAAGAATTGGTCACGGGTGCGGGTCCGAGCCCGCCGGCCGAGCAGGGGCGGGTGAGGCCTGCGGTGGGGTCTGGGCCTCGTCGTGGAGAACCTGCTGATCCGACCGGTGAAACCGGCCCTTTTCCAGCTATCCTGTCGGGGTGGTGGTGCAGCTACGGCTGGAGCGGGACGCGCGGGCGTTGACCGAGGTCGTCACTCGACTTCGGCGGGTGCTGCGGACGAGTATCCGCAGCGACTACCCGTGGGAGGCCCTGCCGATGGCCCAGGTGGAGTTGTTGCAATGCCTGCAGGAACGCGATGGCGCGCGGGTGGGCGAGCTCGCCGGCCTGCTCCACCTGGCCCCGAATACGGTGAGCACCCTGGTGCAACAGATGTCGGACGCGGATCTTCTGCGGCGGGTCACCGACCCGGCCGACCGGCGCGCGGCCCGGGTGTCGTTGACCGAGACCGGTACCCGCCATCTGCAGGGGTGGCGCGAGGCCCACGAACGCAGGCTCGGCGACGCACTGGGCCGGCTCGCCGCCGCCGACCAGGCCGTTATTGTCGAAGCCTTGCCGGCCCTGTCACGCCTGGTCGAACAGCTCGATGACCGCCGCCCGGCCGACCCGTCCTCCGTCGCCACCGGCGGACCCTGACCGCAGGTTCCTCGGGAGGCGTGCCGAACCGGTTGCCGCCGCTGCGGGATCACGCCCGCCGGCTTCGCGGACGCCGCCGCGCCCGGGCTGGTGCTGGCGCAGGCGATCGGACGGTGGGTAACTACTTTCAGGACCTCGGCGTGCTGCTGCTCGCCGCCGACCGGCGCTGGGCCTTTCGCCGGGGAAGGCTGTTCGCCCTGTACGTCGCGGCCTACACCGCCGGCTGCCAACGCCGCGTGCCCACCTCCAGCGGCCGGCCTGGCATCCGCCCCCGCACCGGCCTACTCTGTCTGAAACAGAGTTTATCTGTCACAGACAGAGCTGGGGAGCCGCGCCCTGCCGTGAGCGGCTTCCGCTGGAGGAGCAGGTAGCCATGGACCCGGGCGTGCGTACCTCCGCATCCCGCAACACCCTGATGTCGCTGCTGGCCCACGAGCGGGCCCGCCCTCGCGCGGTCCGCGACCTGCCGGGCGGCTGGTGGCTGGCGGTCGCCACCGTGTGCTTCGGCGCGTTCATGGGCCAACTCGACGCCAGCATCGTCACCCTGGCCTACGGGCCGCTGTGCGCACAGTTCCACGCCCCGCTCGCCGCAGTCACCTGGGTCTCCCTGGCCTACCTGCTCACCCTGGTCGCCCTGCTGGTGCCCGTCGGCCGGCTCGCCGACGCCCACGGCCGCAAACAGTTCTACCTCTACGGACTCCTCGTCTTCACCGCCACCTCGGCCGCCTGTGGCCTGGCTCCCAGCCTCGCCGCTTTGATCGGTTCCCGCGTCGCGCAGGCCGTCGGCGCCGCGATGCTGCAGGCCAACAGCGTCGCCCTTGTCGCCACCAGCGCACCCCGCCCGAGGATGCGCGCCGCCCTGGGCGTCCAGGCCGCCGCCCAGGCCCTCGGCCTCGCTCTCGGCCCCACCCTCGGCGGAGCCCTGGTCACCACCCTCGGCTGGCGCTGGGTGTTCGCCATCAACGTCCCCGTCGGGACAATCGCCCTCATCGCCGGCTACTACCTGCTACCCCGCACCCGCCAGCGCACCGACCCTGCCCCCTTCGACTGGCCGGGCCTGGCCCTCCTCGCCACCGCCACCACCACCCTGCTGCTGGCCATCTCGGCCGTCTCCGGCCTGAACCTGCCCTCCGCGGCCACCGCCATCCTCGCCATCCTCGCCCCGCTCGCCGGCTACGGCCTCGTCCAACGGGAACGCCGCGCGCCGGCACCCCTGATCGACCTGCGCCTCCTTCGCATCCCTGCCCTCGCGGGGGGACTCGTCGGCGCGCTGTGCGGCTACCTCGTCCTGTTCGGCCCGCTCGTCCTGGTCCCCGTCGTCCTCACCGACCGCGGCACCTCCCCCCTGCACGCCGGGCTGGTCCTCACCGCCCTGCCCGGAGGCTTCGCGCTCGCCGCCAGCGGCGCCGGGGCGGTCCTACCCGACCGGTGGAGCGACCGCCGCCGCTACGCGCTCGGCGCCGTCACCTGCACGATGGCACTCGCCGCCGCACTCGCCGTGCCACTGTCCGCACCCTGGCTGATCCCCCCGATGGCCATGCTCGGCCTCGGCCTCGGCGTCTACACCCCCACCAACAACACCACGATCATGAGTGCGATCCCGGCCCACGCGTCGGGTACCGGCGGCGGACTGGTCAACATGACCCGCGGCCTGGGCACCGCCCTCGGCGTGGCCATGGTCACCCTCGCCGTCCACCTCGCCGCCGGCGCCACCGGACCCCGCCTGGCAATCGTCGGCCTCACCGCGGCATCCCTCCTCCTGTTCACCCCCCTCCTCACCCCTGGCCGGGGCATGAGGAACATCGGAACGGAAAACAGCGCCAGGTGCTGATCTAGTACTCCCGTGACAGTTCTAGTACTCCCGTGACAGTGATCCTTACGTGGTCGCGGCCCGGTGAGTCCGGGCTGAGCGGCTACCTGACCCGGATGCCGTACTGGGCGATCCGCCGGTAGAGCGTGGACCGGCTCAGGCCGACCCGCTCGGCTGCCTCGGCCATGGTGAGGGACGGGTCGTTCAGAGCCCGCACGATCTCGTCCCGCTCGAACGTCTCCAGTCGCGTCAGCCGGTGGCGGCCGTGCGAGAGCACCTCGGCCGGGAGGTGTCCGACGTCGATCGGGTCGTGGCGGCGAGCCAGTTTCTTGACGACCTGCATCAGCTGCTCGACGTTGCCCGGCCAACGATGGTCGGACAGGGCGCGTTCGGCCGCCGGGGTCAGATCCACCTCGCGGCCCCGTGCCCGCAGGGCCGCCACCCGCGCCAACGGCCCGATGTCCTCGGGCCGTTGGCGCAGCGGTGCGACCGGGACGATCCCGTCAACGATCGCGCGCAGTGCGGCCGGGATATCCTCGAACCGCTCCACCGTGATCACGAAGGGCAGGCAGCCCGCCGGGTCGGCTGCGCCCGATCGCGCCTCGACCCGGGCCCTGAGCACCCGGTCCCGCACCTGTTCGGCCACCCACAGGGGGAGCAGGTCGACGTCGCGCACGATGACCGCCGTGCTCGCCTTCGTCAGCTCCGGGGTCCACAGGGACAGCCACGGCTCGACGTCCGCCGCTGCCGGGTTGCTCGCGGCCAGGATGCGGTAGCGCGGAAAGGCCCGGCGCAGGGCCTGCGCGAGCGCCGTCGTACGGCCACTGCCCGGCTCGCCGACACAGGCCACGACCCGCCCGTCGCGCAGGCCCGCCTCTGCCAGTGACACCGCACGGCGCCAGGAGCCGGAGAGGTCGTGCAGACTGCCGGCCCCGGGCTCCGCGCGCGGGCTTTCCACCCGGAACACCTCGCCGCGTGGGCGCGGGCGGCCACCCGTGACGCCCCCGGACCGCAACCGCATCAGGTCCGTCGTGTGCTGCGCGGCGGACTCAGCCAGCGCGAGCAGCAGGTTGCTCGACGACTCCGACCAGGTCGTCAGGTTGACCGAGCCCTCGAGGCGTCCGGTCCCTGGGTGGAGCACCGGCGCCGCGGCGCAGGTGTAGCAGCACAGCCCGACGGCGTAGTGCTCCTCGGCCCGCACCAGGGACGGGGCGCGGTCCGCCAGCGCGAGCCCGAGTCCCGTCGTACCCACCACCCGCTCGGCGTAGGAGAAGCCCGGCGCGAGGTGGACCCGGTCCAGCGCGCGCAGGAGGCTGGTGTCCCCGCTGAGACGGTTGAGCACCAAGCCGTCCGCGTCGGTCAACATCAGGCTGACGGGCTCCGCGGCCAGCGTCCGGTGGAGGCTGGCCAGCACCTCGCGGCCGCTGTCGTAGAACAGCGAGCTCTGGTCGATCGTGCCGGAGAAGACCGGGTCGACGTCGTCGAGGGAGACGCCGTACTCCTCGCTGCGCTGCCAGGAGGCCATCAGCCGGCAGGAGACGTCCGACCGGGTGTGGTCGCGCCCCGCGCGCGCCTTGGCCGCGAACCCGCGGGCACGTGCCGGGATGACGTCGTCGGGCATGACACTCCCTGAAAGCCCCGCTGTGATCCAGGTCATAAGCGTAGGCGCCAGCCTCGTCCCTGGCACGGCCGCGCGTGTCTCAGTTTGGGACATTCGGTCATCCCACAATGAGACATCGACCCCGGGACCTCTCCCCCCACGCGGGCACTAGCCTCCCGACAGGCCCGCGATGGCCGTGGGCCGGAGGAGGACCAGGATGTACGCCAAGGACGGTGAGAACTACTTCATCGTGGACGCCCACATCGCGTTGTGGGACGGGCGCCCGGAGAACCAGCGCAACGTCCACGGCAAGCAGTTCATCGACTGCTTCTACGCCTACCACACGAGCTTTACCCCGGCGTCGGAGATGTGGGAGTACGACGAGTACCTCTACCAGGGCGGCGAGCGGCTGATGAAGGATGTGTTCGAGACCGGGTACGTCGACCACGCCATCTTCCAACCCGCCTACCTCGGGGAGTTCTACACCAACGGGTTCGGGCAGACCGAAGAGGCGTTCGCGCTCACCCAGGCCCACCCCGACAAGCTGACCTACAACCACAACTGGGATCCGCGCAACGGCGAGGCCGGCCTCGACCAGCTCCGCGCCGACGCCGAGAGGTTCGGTCTCAAGGGGGTCAAGCTCTACACCGCGGAGTGGAAAGGCGGCTCGCGCGGATGGAAGCTGACCGATCCCTGGGCTTATCGGTACCTGGAGGCCTGCCAGGAGTTAGGCATCAAGAACATCCACGTCCACAAGGGACCGACCATCAAGCCGCTGGACCGCGACGCGTTCGACGTCGCCGACATCGACCACGTCGCAAGCGATTTCGAAGACCTGAACTTCATTGTGGAGCACGTGGGGATGCCCCGGCTGGAGGACTTCTGCTGGATCGCGACCCAGGAGACCAACGTATACGGCGGACTCGCGGTGGTCATGCACTTCATGTACTCGAAGCCGCGCTACTTCGCCCAGGTCATGGGCGAACTTCTCTACTGGATCGGCGAGGACAAGATCCAGTTCTCCTCCGACTACGCGATCTGGACGCCCAAGTGGCTCATCGAGAGTTTCGTCGACTGGCAGTTCCCCGAGGACATGGGGTACGCACCCATCACCACGGAGCAGAAGAAGAAGATCCTCGGGCTCAACGCCGCCAAGATGTACGACCTCCCGGTGCCGGCCGAGCTGCGGCTGGCAGGCGCGTGATGACCGTCGCGTCAGCCGTCCTGACCGAGGCCGACGTACGACGGCAGCTGGACCAGGTCGTCGACCCGGAGCTGGGATCCGGATCAGCGCCCGCCGCGGCAGCAGCCGCCCACCCCGGGCCAGCAGCGCGTTGCGCCGGGTGATCTCGGCGGCGTTCGCGCGCAACCGGTCCTCGCCGCGCGCGACGAGCACGAGGTTGACGAGCACGAGGTCGGCGCCCCGGGCGGCGAACTCGCGGGCGAAGACGGCGCCGATGCCCGTCGACGCACCGATGATCAGTGCGGTCTGCCCGCGGAGATCCACTGCCTCTCCCTACCACAGTCTCTCCCTACCACAGTTCTCCCTATCGGCAGGGTGGCCCGGCCACGGGGAGGCGAGGCTTGCCCTGGCAGGTGAGTTGTCCGCCTGTGAGTTATCCGACGGATCGCGGATTGGCGGCGACGGCGGGGCGTCGAGGGAACAGGATCTGGACCGATGGCTCGACGACCGGGAACACCGCACCCCCCGACCTGCCTGACCTGCGCCGCGACCACCTCACCGGCGGGGGCGGGCACGGCGGGGACGGACCCCGAGCTCGATCATCGGGAACGTCCGAGCTGTCCGGGGCAGACCAGGAGCAGACTCTGATCAATCTGTCAAACCGCTGTACACAACCCCCCTCTTGCGCGGTAGCTTGCGACTGGTCACAGTGTTTGCCGGATCAGCTACGCACTGGGGTGAACCGTGCGGGTTCATCAGCATCATCGGCGTACGGCCGGCCGTGCCGACCGGCGGCGGCCCCAGCCACGGGACGACGCAACGAAGCATGGTCCCCGCCCGGTCGGACATCCGTCGCCGGGCTGTGACCGGTGCGCCACGAGGCGCCGGTGCGGAACGTGAGGGGATGGTCATGAACGGCCTGGAACTGTCGCCCACCCGGGCCTCGGACCGGCTCGGTCTGGCGTCCGCCGGACGGGCCGCGGCGGTACTCTCCCGGGAGATCACCTTCGCCGATCCCGATCCGGTGACGCTCACCGAACTCGACGACCGGCTGCACCGGTACGCCACGACCCTGTTCTCCGCCCCACACACGACGCTGGTGGGCCCGGTCATCGCCGACTGGCGGCGGGTCCAGGCCGCCCTGGGACGGCGGCTGTCCCCGACGGTGCACGCCGAACTGACCCGGGTCGCCGGCTACTTGTCGTTCTCCCTCGGGATGCTGGCCGTCGACACCGGCGACGACACCTCGGCGCGGCGGTTCGCGACCCTCACCGAGCAGTTCGCCGCCCAGCTCGACGACCGGCTGCTCACCGGCACCGCGCACAGCCTGGACGCGGCGATCGCCTTCGTCACCGGACGCTACGCCGCCGCCGGCAACGCCGCGGCCAAGGCGGCCGCCGTCGACCATCCCTACCTGCACGGCTGGGCGGCGGCGGTGCAGGTCACCGTCGCCGCGGCCACCGGCGACGAGGCAGCCCTCGACGCCGCCCTGAACCGACTGCGCCACCGGCCGACCGTGCTCGGCCTGCGCCATCCCGGCTGGCCCCCCTTCGACGAGGTCCGGGAGGCCTGCGTCGTCGCCGACGCGATGGCCCGCCTCGGGATGCCCGGGGCGCGGTCCGCCGCCTACACCGCGATCGACCTGACCACCCCGGCGACCCTCGACCGCGGCTGGGCGCTGGCGTCGCTCGCCGCCACCACGCTGCGCCGCGATCCCGCGGTGGCCCAAGCCGCCCTCCTCGAGGTGGAGGACATCCTCGACAAGCACCCGTCGCGGGTGCTCACCCTGAGGATGAACGAGATCCTGATGCTCACCTCGGCGCACGCCGAGCGCGCCTCGCGGCGGGCCGGCGCCGCCTGAGCCGAGCCCGGGGGAGCAGGTCACCGGGCCGGGCGGCCGGCCGCGGCGCGCAGCCGCGCACCGCGGCGCACGAGCAGCCGTTCGGCCAGCGCGTCGGCGCGTTCGATGTCCTCGAGGGTGGCCCGCGTGCGCCGCTCGACCTCCAGGATCGCCGCCAGCAGCTCGGCGGACAGCCGGGTGCGGGCGGCGACCCGGGCGACGCTGGGAGGCAGCGCGGGCGCGCTGCCCGGCACGGCGGGCACGGCGGGCACGGCGGGCCGGGCGGTGGTGGTCGGACGAGAAGTCAGATGCGCCAGAGCCATACTCCAGTGATATCGCGGCCGGTACGCACCGCAACATCTTGACTTCTCGGCGAATCCGGGATCAGCATCGCCCCACAGGACATCCACAGGGTCGCGGCAGGTTACCCACCGGCTTGTCGACAGGTTTATCCACATAACGATCTTTGTGTGGTGAATGTCACATTCCTGAAGGTTGGGGATGCCGATCGCGGTTCCGGTATTCCGGTCCATTCACGTAACCGGATGATCCTGTTACAGTGTGCACCGACAAGATCGGGGGTCACATGACAAGGTGGGACGATCCGCACCGGCAACCGCAGCAGCCCGGGCCGGCCGGATACTACGAGCCGTACGGATACGAGCCGTACGGACAGCCGCCGCCTCACGGCCAGGCCGGCGGGCCGGGTCCGACGCCGTATCCGATCGGCCCGCCGCAACCCTTCCCGGGTCCCGGCCCGGGCCAGGGCTACCCGCCGGTACCGCCGAAGTCGGTCGCGGTCGCGCTGCTGCTGACCTTCCTGTGGCTGGGCGTGGGCCACATCTACGCCGGCAAGACCACCACGGGTGTCGTGCTTCTGATCGCCGACCTGTTCCTGTGGATGTTCTCCTTCTTCATCATCACACTGATCATCACCGTTCCGGTGTGGTTCATCGTGTGGGTGATCGCCATGGTCAGCTCCGCCTCGGCGGTCCAGGAGTACAACACCCGGCTCGGCTACCCGCGCGGCTGACCACCGCCGCGGGCGAGTAGGGCGTCCACCAACCGGCGGGCGTCGGCGAGATCGACCGGGTCGGCGACGAACAGGATGCGGTACATCATCGGCGCCATGACTCCCTCGACGATCTCACCAACCCCGGGGGTGGGTTCACCGCGACGCGCGGCCCGTTCGACGATGACCCCGATCTGCTCGCGGATGTACAGGTCACAGCGGCACGCCGGCCGGTCGTCGCCGCAGGAAGCGACCAGGTCGCGCAGGAACGCCCGGCCCGCGGGGGAGGACATCTCCTCCAGGTACTGCTCGCAGTAGGCGGCGAGATCGCCGCGCAGCGACCCGGTGTCCACCGGCGGGGTCTCCGGGCGCAGCCGCTCGGCGGCGACGTCGGCGAGCAGCTCGGTCAGATCCCCCCAGCGCCGGTAGACGGTGGAGGCGGTCACCCCCGCCCGGGCGGCGACCAGCGGCACCGTGATCTCGTGCCGACCCCGCTCGGCCTGCAGCGCGCGCGCCGCGGCATGCACGGACTGCTGGACCCGCGCGCTACGCCCCCCGGGCCGCGGACCCTCGGACGGACTCACGCATCCAGCCTAACGCACATCCTTTGCGTTAACGTCGGGCCGAGGGTACCGTCGGGCGCTAACGCAAAATCTTAGCTTTAGCTGTCCGGTGAAGGGAAACCCGATGTCCTCCCAACCCATCGCCACCGGCCTTCCCGCCGACCAGACCGGCCAGACCGGCGCCGCCGGTTACGGGACCCCGTCCTCGGCCACCGCCCCGGTACCGGCGGTGGCCCTGCCGCGGCAGGCCGCGGCCCGCGACGCCCCGTCCGACCCGGGCGCGGCGCCCCACCGGGGCAGGCTGTCCCCGCGCGCCGGATTCCTCCTGCAGACGTCGATGATCGGCTCGTTCCTCGCCGCGTCCTCGGCCCCCACCCCCCTCTACCCGGTCTACCAGGCCCGCTGGGGGTTCTCCCCGATCACCGTGACCGTCGTGTTCGCCGTGTACGCCCTGGCCGTCCTCGCTGCGCTGCTCACCGTCGGAGCCCTCTCCGACCACATCGGGCGCCGTCCGGTGCTGCTCGCCTCCTCGCTGCTGCTCGCCGCCGCCCTGGCGGTGTTCGCCACCGCCGGCGGGGTGGGGGAACTGACCGTCGGCCGCGTTCTGCAGGGCCTGGCGACCGGCGCCGCCAGTGGCGCCCTCGGCGCCGGCCTGCTCGACCTCGACCGGGCCCGCGGCACCCTGGCCAACGGAGTCGGCCCGTTCACCGGCCTGGCCCTGGGCGCCCTCGGGTCCAGTCTGCTCGTGGCCTACCTGCCCGCTCCCACCCGTCTGGTCTACCTGGTGCTGTGCGCGATCGTGCTCGCCCAGGCGGTCGGGGTCGCGGCGATGCCCGAGACCGCACCGCGCATCCCCGGAGCGCTCGCGTCGCTGCGCCCGACCATCGGCGTACCCGCCGCCGCCCGCCGCGACCTGCTGATCGCCGCGCCCTGCCTGGTCGCATCCTGGGCCCTGAGCGGGTTCTACCTCTCCCTCGGCCCGAGCCTGGCCCGTCTCGTCGTCGACTCCCGCTGGGTCGTGCTGGGAGGTCTCGCGGTCTTCGCCCTCACCGTGACCGCGGCCCTGACGGTGCTGCTCCTGCGCGACACCGCTGCCCGTACCGTGATGTTCCTCGGTGCCCTGGGCCTGCTCGTCGGCGTCGGTGTCACCCTGCTCGGCGCGGACCTTCCCTCCACCCCGACGTTCTTCGTCGGCACCACGCTGGCCGGTATCGGTCTCGGCGCCGGTTTCCAGGGCGGCCTGCGCGTCCTGATCCCCCTGGTCGCCCCGCACGAACGCGCCGGCCTGCTCTCGACCGTCTACGTGCTGTGCTACCTCGCCTTCGGCGTCCCCGCGGTCGTCGCCGGCTACCTGGTCACCCACCACGGGCTGCTGCCCACCGCCCGCGGGTACGGCCTGGTCGTCATGGCCCTCGCCGCGCTGGCGCTTCTCGGCCTGCTCACCCGCGCCCGGCGCCCGGCGCCCGGCGCCTGACGGTCCGGCGGATCAGCCGCCGGTCTTCGGCCAGCGTCCCGACTACTGGGGATACGCCAGCAGCGTGAAGTGCGGGATGCGGCATGCAGGAGGCATGGGCGCGGCCCGAGGTTGCTGGTCCGGGTGAGCTGTTTGCGGTGGAGGGCAGGACCGCTGTGGTCACCGGTGCTGCCGGTGCGTGCCGGTGATCGGCGATCTGTCGACGGAGCGGGGTGTCGATGTTGGAGTGGCTGGGGCGCGTTGGCCGAGGTCGAGCTCAGGGCCGGTCGGTGGCGGTGGTTGTCCCTGACCGGTCGGGGATGAAGATCTCCTCGATGGCCAGGCTGAAGATGTCGGCGAGGGTGAATGCCAGGAGAAGACTGGGGTCGTACCGTTCGGTCTCGATCGCGTTGATGGTCTGCCGGGACACCCGGCATCGGTCGGCCAGGTAGGCCTGGCTCCACCGGCGTTCCGCCCGCAGCACGCGCAGCCGGTTCTTCATCGGCGTAGACGGGTGCGCAGGTCTGCGATCAGCAGCCACATCGCCACGCCGCCGATGGTGATTATCTGGGTGAGCTGGCGTAGCTGGACGATGCCGGCGGCGTCGAGCAGGGCGGCTAGCTGAAGCCCTACCAGGACTGCCGCGAAGGTAATCGCCATGCTCTCCACTTGGATCTTGCGCTGGTACTCGTCGGCGCGGCGGAAGGCGCGCAGCAGTACCCATGCCACGGCGAGCGTGAACGCGCCGCTGGCCCCCAGCCACCAGGCCTTCTGGGCGGCGGTCTGGTCGGGGCCGCTGCCCAGGGCCAGAGCGATCCCGCCGAGGGTGGCGACGGGGAGACCGTCCAGGAAGATCGCCCTGCGGGCGGCGCGTGTCACGTTGTCCCGCCGCGTCTCATCGGTCATGTCATCGGTCATGGCATGAATGTAAAGTCGACTTTCCATAAAGTCAAGTTTGCTTGTCATAGGCGGCCCTGGGCGTCAACGTAGGAGGAGTGAGAGGAGACCGGCGTGGTGTCCCCGCGCGCCTACCTGGCCCATCTCGCGCAGACCGGCCCCGCGCTCTGGCCATCCTCGACCTCGCCGGGCCAAGCCGCGGCCCGGTTCTAACGCCGCCAGGGGGAACGCGACCCGGGGCGCGGCGCCGGCTCGGTCGCCGCCCAGATCCGCCGCCACCGCGCCGTCGGGGTGTTCGGGGCGCCACGCAGCCGCGCGGAGACCGCCGCCGACCCCGCGGCCCCACCCGTCCCACCCGTCCCACCCGGTCGGGGGACCGCCCGCGGGCTGGTCCGACCGGGGAAGCCCCCACCACCGGCCGCACCGCCGGGGTCCCCGGCGGTGCGGCCCGCCGGCTCGGACCCCGCCGGGGTCGCTGCGACGTCCGGGGCCGAGCGCGCCGCCGGCACCTGCGCCGCATCCCCGACCCGCGCCTCCTCAGCCGTCCCAGCCGTATCGGGCAGACCAGCCGCACCGGGCAGACCCGAGGCGAAGGCCGCCCGCGTCGCCTCCCACCAGGAGGTCGCGTCCTCGGCGCAGAGCCGATCGACCTCGGCGGCCAGCCGCGCGGTGAACGCCCGCACATCCTCACCCGGCGCGGGGCGCATCGGCCGGCCGAACCGCACCGACACCGGCGGACGGCCCGCCACCGGCCAGGACCGTCCCCGCGGCATCGCCGCGTACGCACCCCGCAGCCCCACCGGAACCACCGGCACCCCCGCGTTGATCGCCAGATAGGCGGCCCCCAACCGGAACCGGCCCCGCGCCCCGTCCCGCGACCGCGTCCCCTCCGGGAAGATCACCAGGTTCCAGCCGTCCCCCAGCAGGTTCATCGGCGTCGCCGACGGCGCCCCACCGTGCCGTTCGATCGGCACCGTCGCGAACGCGAACGCACTCGACGCCCCCCGCCAGGCACTGTCGAAGAAATAGTCCGCCGCCGCCGTCACCACCGTACGCGCCCGCACCCACCCGGGCACCGTGCACAACAGCAGCGGGGCGTCCAGATGACTGCTGTGATTCGACACGATGATCACCGGGGTGTCGCGGACCCCGTCGAACGCCTCCGCACCGTGCACCGCCACCGTCAGCGTCGTCCGCAGCAGCGGGCGCATCACCCCACGCAGAAACACCCCCCGGGCGGCCCGCGCCGCCGGGCGACGCGCCCACGCGGTCGGGAACTCCCGCGGCACCTCGGGGACCCGATGCGCCTCGGCGCTGCCCGGGACCGGCCCGCGGCCCCCCGGCCGCCACCCGGCCAGCACCGCCCGCAGCCCCACACCCCGTCGCGGCCTACCCGCCATCCCGTTCACCTCTGCCCCTGCCGATCCGGTCCACCGCTGGCACCTGTGCTCCGCCGCGCATGGCCACCGCGTCCCAGCCGGCGACCGCACGATCCGTGACCCGCATCTCCCGCGGTCACCGTACTTCGGCGATCAGATGGGGTGGGGAGTGCAGATAGGTGATAGACGGATCACGGCCCACCGATCCCGACACCATCTCCAACGCATCCGCCAACGTCGACGCCGCCCGGAACCCCAGCCGCGCGCACGCCGCCCGATCACCGCCCACCCACACCACATCCCCCACATGGGCCATCGCCGGCGCCGCCTCATACCAGCGGTGGAACGGATGCACCCCGTGATGAGCAAGCGACGTCCGATACAGCGACGCATACCAGGGATCGGTGGCGTACTGCCGTTCGAACTTCGCCTCCACCGTCGCAGCCTCGGTCGACTCGGCGAGCACCTCCTCGTAGAAGTCCACGTAGGAGGGGTGATGCAGCTGGGAGAACCGTGGCGTCAGCGGATGGTAGACGATCAACGCCCCGTTCTCGCGGACCACCGGCCGCCCCCGGTACCGGCCGAAAACCTCCCCGAGCGCGCCGTGCGCCGCCAGCACCGGGTTGACCACCGCACCCGCGTCGAACGGCCCGAACGGGCCCAGCCCGACGACAACGACGTCGCTTTGCCCATCGACGGTGACCCGCTGCTGGGCGTCGACCGCCGCCGCCGCGACCGCCGCGACCGCCGTAGGATCCCCCGCGCTCACCGAGGTGACCGCATAGTCGGCGGCGAAGTCACGCAGCAGCCGGCGGCGCGCCCGCGACCCCACCAGCTCCAGGCCACGGCCCAGCCCGACCGCCATCGCCTGATCGGCCAGCGACCACTCCCACTCCCGGCGGGTCAGGAACGGATAGTGCACCGGCGCCGTCGCGGCGTTCACCGTCACCGCGACGGCGAACACCCGCACCGCCTCGCACAGCAGCCGACCCATCCGCGCCGCCGGACCCGGCGGCGCACCAACCCCCCCATCCCCGACGCCGCCAGCGCCGTCCCCGGGCAGGCCGACGCGGCGGACCGCCGCGGCGACGCTGTGCACGTGACGCAGCGTCGCATACGACGACAGGCCGGTCACGAGCCCGCCCGCACCGACCGCCGCCGGGCTCTGCACGACCCCGACGTGCACCAGCAGGTCGGCGGTGGCGACCCGGCGGGAAACCTCCACCTGCTCGTCGGCGTCGGTCACCCCCACGACGGTGAGATTGTCAGGATCCTCCGCGTCATGGCTGCGCAACTGCCCGGGCCAGAACGAGCGGAACACCCGCTCCCCGACGATCCGCTCCACCTCGCCGGCGCTCAACCGCCGGTTCAACCCGTTCGCCACGACCAGCGCCACATCGTCGACACCGGCCGCCGCCGCCGCCGTCAGCACCGCCTCGATGATCCGCCCCCGCACATCCGGGCGACGCATCCGCGGCAACGGCGTCGACAGATCGTCAAAACTGATCGTCAGCCGCATCCCCGGACGCAGCAACGCCGCCAGCGGCTCGCTGCCCACCGGCGCCGCCAACGCCGCGGCGATCGCCGCATCGACGTCACCGACCCCGGGCAGCGACTCGGGCGGATACACCACCCGTGTCCCGAGCGGGAACTGCTCGAGCAGCACGCCCTCACCCTGGTGCACCAGCAGCGGGGGAGTCCGCTCGTCAACCTCGAGCACGAACCCCGGTCTCACCAGCATGATCCCTTCCACGTCCGGCACGAAGGGACAACCCCTCCGTGTTGGCGCCCCGCCCGGCGGCGCAGCCTCGCCATGACCCCACCCGCCCCGGCCCTCGGCCCGATCCCGGCACGCCCGCTCACAGCGCCACCGTCGGATCGAACGCAATCCGCACCGCACCGAGCCGACCCGCGCACAACGCGTGCTCCAACGCCTCCCGCCAGCGGGTCAGCGGATACGTCGCCGCGACCACCCCGTCCAACGGGGCGCCGGCGGCCAACGCGAACGCCCGGGCCAGCACCGAAGGCGCCGCGCCGCGCCGCGCCGCCCCCACCAACTCCAACCCCCGCGCCCACAGCGGCGTCAGATCCACCCGGCCCGTGGGCACACCCGAAAGCACCACCCGCCCCCCCGCCCGGGTCGTGCGCAGCGCCGTGGACAACGACGACGCCCGCCCCGCCGCGTCGAACGCGACATCCACCCCGCCGAGCAGGAACGCCCCACCCGCCCGCGGCGACACCCGCATCGCATGCGTGGCCCGACGCACCCCGGCGACCGCCCCGTCTGGGTCGAACACCACGTCCGCCCCGAACCGGCGCGCCAGCTCCGCCTGGCGGGGATACTTCGCCACCACCGCCACCTGCCCCGCCTCGGTATGGGCCCGCAACGCAAGCACCGTGCACAACCCGGCCGCCCCCGCCCCGACGACGAGGACCCGCTGCCCGGCGCCGACCCGCGCCCGGTCCACGGCATGCACCGCGGCGGCCAGCGGGTCGACGAGCACCGCCCGGGCATCCGGCAACGTCGCGGGCACCGGGCACAGCTGCCCACGGTGGGCGAGCATCACCCGGCTCCACCCACCGCCGCCCACCCCCCGCGCCCACCCGCCGTCACCGGCTCTGCCGTCACCGACTCTGCCGTCACCGACTCTGCCGTCACCGACTCTGCCGTCACCGGTCCCGGGACCGCTGCCCGGCGCCGGATCGACAACGACCCGGTCCCCGGCCGCCAGCACCCGCCCGTCGTCCAACGTCACCGACTCCTGCACCTCGGCGACGACCTCCTGACCCGGCACGAACGGCAGACCCACCATCGCCGTCAGATAGGCCGACACCCGACCCGTCACCAACGCCAGATCCGACCCGCTGATCCCCGCCAGCCGCGGCCGCACCGTCACCCACCCCGGACCCGGCACCACCGGATCACCATGCTCGACATAGCGCAGCGGCGCCGCCACCCCGGCCAGCCCCGACCACCCCGACGGCCCCGCCCCGACCAGCCGCGACGCCGCCTGCCGCGACACCGACGCATACAGCTCCAACCCGCGGGTCACCGCCCACCCCCCGACACCACGACCCCCGCCGGCCCCGTGCCCGGGCCTGGCCTTGAGCTCAAGGCCGCCGCCCCCGCCCGCGCCGCCGCGGCCCGCAGGCCACGCTCCCGACGGTCCCCGACGACCAGACGCGGCTCCCCGGCCGCCGACGCCCACTCCTCGATCGGCCACCCCGCCCCCCGCGCCACCTGATGCAACGCGAGATCCGGGTTCACCGCCACCGGGTTACCGACCGCCCGCAGCAACGGCAGATCCGACTGGCTGTCCGCATACGCCCACGACACCCCCAGATCCGCCCCCAACACCCGCGCATGATGATCAATGAACGCCGCCCGCGCATCCCCGACCAGCGGCGAGGACTCCAACCGGCCGGTCAGCAGACCATCCGCACCCACCTCCAGCCGCGCGGCGACCACATCGTCGAACAACGGCGCGAACGGCCGCGTCAACACCTCCACCGCCCCGGTCAGCAGCACCGTGCGATGCCCCGCCGCCCGATGCTCACGCACCCGACGGATCCCCGCCGGTTTCACCCGCCGCAGCAGAATGTCCCCGGCGACCTCCACCACCAGCCGTTCCAACTCCGCCGGATCCACCCCCGCGTAGCGCGCGTACACCGACCGCATCAGATGCCCCCGGTCACGACGCTCCGCACGCACATACCGCGGCAACGCCACCGCCAGCGACGCAAGCTCCCGCACCCGCCGCGGCGCCGAGGCGTCCGCCAACCGCATCCACAGATACGACTCGATCACCGTCGCCGACGCCACCGCCCCATCCAGGTCGAACACCGCCAGCACCCCGTCACCGGCGGCCAGATGCCCCGACAGCCGCCGCGGCGGCGCGGGATCACGCGGCCGGCGCAGCACCGCCGTCACCGCCGGGCAGTGCACGTCCTGCAGATAGTGCCGCCAGTCGAAACACGCCGGATCAAACCCGAACTCCGCCTGATCGGCCGGATCCATCGCCGCGTGCAACGCACCCGTGGCGTCGTCGACATAGACCAGCTCCGCCTTCGTGTACGCCCGGTACACATCCGAGTAGCGGCGCAGAAACCCCACCCGGCTCTCCGCCCGCTCCAGCTCCCCGGCAAACCGGCGCACCCGATCCGAGGGCGGGGCATGCTCCAACGCCCGGCCCGCCAACCCCACCAGCCGCTCCGAGCGACGCAGCTTCGCCTCCACCGCCGCCGCCCCCGCGAACGGCCACTCCGGCACCGCGAACGTCCCCCGACCGCGCCGCGGCAACGGATCGGCCTGGAAATAGTCCCGCACATAGGCGTACAGATCCCGAAACAGCAACGGATTACGAAAACCCGAACACACCGTGTAATAGGCCGGGGTGTCCGCCGGCGGCACCACCGCCGCCGCCGCCAGGATCGCGTTGACAACCAGATCCACCGGGATGATGTCCACCACCGCGTCCGGGGAGGCGGGGAAGTCCGGCAGCTCACCGCGGCCATAGGCCAGGATCAGCGGCTCGGCCATCTTGAACCCCTCGATCCACCCCGGGAACGGCCGGCGCAGCGCACTCTCGATGATCGAGGGACGGACGACCGTCAACGGCAGATCCCCGTGATGATCCTCCAGATACCGCTCACCCAACGCCTTGGTGAACGTGTACGCATCCGTCCACCCCAGCACCTGCGCCCGCTCACCCCCGGCCGTCACCATCCGCCGCGCCACCCACGCCCGGCGCAGCCGCTCCGCCTCCGCCGACACCGTTTGCGCCCCGGCGGCGGCGAACCGCCGCGACGCCTGCGCCCGAAACCGCGCCGAACACTCCGGCGCCCGCGAGGCGTCCTCGGTCTGCTGGCGCACCCGCGACGCCGCATCCCACTCGACCCGCCAGTCCACGTCATGGGCCAGCGGCCCCTCGGCGATGTGCCCCGAACGCAACCCCGCCACATACGCCGTCGACACATGCACCAGATGAGGCCTGGCCCCCCCGGCCGCAAGCGCCCGCAGCAGCTCCGCCACCCCACCGACGTTCGTGGTGAACGCCTCGTCGACCGGCGGGTCGAACGACACCTCCCCGGCACAGTGGATGACCACGTCGAGGTCGGCGGGCAGATCCGGCATCGACGCCAGATCCCCCTCGATCACCTCCACCCGCTCGGCGAGCAGCGCCGCCACCCCCGCCGCACCCAACCCCTCCCGCAACCCGCGAAACGCCGGCTTCCGCATCATCCGCGCCAGCCGCGCCGCCCCGCTGTGACTGCCCCGCGGCCGCACCAGCGCCACCACCGCCGTGTCGGGGAAGTCCGACAGCAACCGTTCCAGCAGCGCCTCCCCGACGAACCCGGTCACCCCGGTCACCAGGACCCGCCTACCCGCGAGCCGCTCACGCAGCCCCACCCTGACCTCCGCTGCCGTCACCTGCACCGCCACCTGCTCGTCCGGTGAGCATCCGCTGCACCGCTGCGCCGCCTGGGCCCTGCTCGTCCGGGTGGGCACCCGCCCACCCGAAGCTCACCCGGAGGGCAACAGTAGGCGACGATCCGCCCCCGCGACGTCAACCGGCGCACCGCCTGCGTGTGCCCACGCCGAGGTACGCAGGGAAACCTACCGTCACCAGGGCAGCGCCATGACGGGCAGCCCCACCACCCACCCGCCGAGATGACCCTGCGCGTCACTGCGACAGCCGGACGAACACGCCCGCTCAAGCGGCAACCGGACGAACACGCCGGCTGAGGCCGTCCACGGCCTCAGCCACCCGCGGCCTCGGCCAGCGCCCGCACCAGCCGCGTGCACGAACCGGTCAGCCCCCACCGTTCGGCGAGCGCCCCCACCGCCGCCGGATCGACCGGCGCCGCCGGCAGCAGATCAGCGAAGGCACCCACCGGCACGTCCCGCACCACCGCCACCACCCCCACCGCGGCACGCACATAGTCCCGGGCGCCCCGCAACCGACGCCGCGCCCCGGCCGGCAGACCCGCGCCGCCGTCGGCGTCAACCGCGGCGAGCACCGCCGCGAGCGACCCGAACCGGGTCAGCAGCGCCGCGGCGGTCTTCGCCCCGATCCCCGCCACCCCCGGCAACCCGTCACTGGGATCACCGCGCAGCACCGCGAAATCGGCATAGGCCCGCCCCGGAACGCCGTAGCGTGCCGTCACCGCCGCCTCGTCCACCACCGCGAACTTCTCCACCGCGTACCGCACCCGCACCCCGGCCGCGTCGTCGACGAGCTGGAACAGGTCCCGGTCACCGGTCAGAATGTCCACCTCCCCCCGGTGACGGGTCGCCAGCGTCGCGATCACGTCGTCAGCCTCGAACCCGGCGGCCTCCGCCCGGGCGATCCCGAACGCGTCGAGGACCTCGTCGATGATCGGGAGCTGGGCGAGCAGGTCGCCGTCCACCCGCTCGACCTGCCCGCCCCCGCCGGCCTCGCCGGCCCCGACGTCGGCGACCCGGTGCGCCTTGTAGGACGCCAGCAGCGCCACCCGGAACGCCGGCCGCCAGTCGGCGTCGAAACACGCCACGACCCGCTTCGGGCGCACCTCGCCGATCTGCCGGGCCAGCACGTCGAGCAGTCCCCGCACCGCGTTCACCGGCGTGCCGTCGGGAGCCCGCACCGAACGCGGCACCCCGAAAAACGACCGGAAGTACAGCGACGGGGTGTCGACAAGCATCAGCCGACCGTCCGCCCCCGCCCGCTCACCCACAAACACCGTCCCACCCTCCCCGCACACAGCCGGTACCCATCCCAGCGGCTATCCCCACGGGACCAGACCACGGACCAGAAACATCCACATCATCCCCCGTCCTCCTGCATACGCTCCGAACGTGCTGGAAGATCTCGACCGTCAAATCGTGCAGATGCTGTGCCGAGATGGGCGTATGAGCTTCACCGACCTCGGCCGAGCCACCGGCCTGTCGGTCTCCGCCGTCCATCAGCGCGTCCGACGCCTGGAACAGCGTGGAGTGATCACCTCCTACACGGCGCTCGTCGACCCCGCCCAGGTCGGCCTGCCCCTGACCGCCTTCATCTCGATCACACCGATCGACCCGAGCCAACCCGACGACGCCGCCGACCGGCTCGCCCACATCGTCGAGATCGAGGCCTGCCACAGCGTCGCCGGCGACGAGAGCTACCTGCTCAAGGTGCGAGTCGCCACCCCCGGCGACCTCGAGACGCTGCTGCAGCAGATCCGCGCCGCCGCGAACGTCTCCACCCGCACCATGGTCGTGCTCTCCACCCCCTACGAAGGACGCCCCCCCGCCCTGTGAACACCCGCCGGACCAACCCCCGCCCCGGACCGCCCCCGGACCGGAGCGCCGCTCACCGCACCAGGGCACGGCCACCGCCCGGATCGAACAGATGGATCCGCGTCACGTCCAGGGCGGCAGACTCACCACCGTGACCGACGACGCCCCCCGACCCGCCCGCACCATCCTGTACCGGGGCGGGCGCATCCACACCCCGGCCGACCCGTTCGCCACCGCGATGCTCACCGACGGCGACACCATCGCCTGGGTCGGCTGCGACGCCGCCGCCACCCATCTCGACGCCGACACCGTCATCGACCTCGACGACGCCCTGATCACCCCCGCCTTCGTCGACGCCCACGTCCACACCACCGCCACCGGCCTGGCCCTGTCCGGCCTCGACCTCACCGGCACCCCCACCCGCGCCGCCGCCCTGTGCGCCCTCACCGCACACACCCACCGCCACCCCACCACCACCCTGTTCGCCACCGGCTGGGACGAGACCACCTGGACCGACGACCCACGCCCACCCACCGCCACCGACCTCGACCGCGCCGCTGGCGGCGCGGTCGTCTACCTCGCCCGCGTCGACGGCCACAGCGCGGTGATCTCCTCCGCGCTCGCCGCCGCATCCGGCGCCCCCCACCACCCCGGCTGGCACCCCGACGGCACCGTCACCGGCCACGCCCACCACCTCGCCCGCCGGACCGCCGACGCCACCCTGACCCCCACCGGGCGCCGCGACGCCTGGAACACCACCCGCACCCGCGCCGCCGCCCTCGGCATCGTCGCCCTGCACGAGATGGCCGGACCCGACATCTCCTCCGCCGACGACCTCGCCGGCCTGCTCGCCCACGCCCGCGCCGTCCCCGGACCCGACATCGTCGGCTACTGGGCCGGGGACATCGCCACCGCCGTCGAACTCGGCACCGCCTGGGGCGGCGACGCCTTCGTCGACGGCTCCCTCGGCTCCCACACCGCCGCCCTGCACACCCCCTACGCCGACACCCCCCACATCCGCGCCACCACCCACCTCGACGCCGACACCATCCGCGACGCCGTCCTCGACTGCGCCGACGCCGGCCTACAGGCCGGCTTCCACGCCATCGGCGACGCCGCCATCACCACCGTGCTGGACGGCCTCGAAGCCGCCGCCACCACCCTCGGCCACAACCAGATCACCGCCGCCCGCCACCGCCTCGAACACGCCGAAATGACCACCCCCGACCACCTGCCCCGCATCGCCGCCCTCGGCCTCGTCGCCAGCGTCCAACCCGCCTTCGACGCCCGCTGGGGCGGCGAGAACGGCATGTACGCCACCCGCCTGGGCCCCACCCGTGCCGCCGCCATGAACCCCTTCGCCGCCATGAACCGCGCCGGCATCCCCCTGGCGTTCTCCTCCGACGCCCCCGTCACCCCCCTGGACCCCTGGGGCGCCATACGCGCCGCCGTCACCCACCACACCCCCACCGCCCGCCTCTCCGCCCGCGCCGCGTTCACCGCCGCGACCCGAGGCGGCTGGCGCGCCGCCCGCGCCGACACCGACGGCCACGGCACCCTCGCCCCCGGCGCCCCCGCCACCTACGCCGTCTGGGCCGTGCCCGGCGAACTCGTCGCCCAGGTCCCCGACGACCGCATCGCCGCCTGGTCCACCGACCCCCGCGGCGCCGTCGCCGCCCTGCCCGACCTGTCCGCGCCCGCCCCGACCTGCCTACGCACCGTCCTGCGCGGCCGCATCCTGCACGACACCCTCACCTGAACACCGGCCCCGCCCGACCTGCCCACGCACCGTCCTGCGCGGCCGCGTCCCCCTCGGCTTCGAGTCAGCTTCGAGCGTCAGGGCCGCCACACGCCCGCCGACCAGGACCGGCGTGCTCAGCACGACCCGTGTGACCGAAACTGGTCCAGTGACCCCACCGCCCGCCCGCCCGCCCCACCAAGCGGCCGGTGACACGGCCCCCATCCCACCAGCCGTCCCCGAACCGCGCGTGAACGGCGAACCACCCGTGAACGGCGAACCAGGCATGGGCCCGCGGCCAGACCCGGCGGACCCGCAACCCACCCTGAGATCCACCTTGAGATCCACCCTGATCCGCCACACCCGACGCCCACTCGCCGCGCTCCTCGGCGGCGCCCTGCTCTACCTCGCCACCCCACCGGTCGGCTGCTGGCCCCTGGCCCCCGTCGCGGTCACCCTGCTCACCCTCGCCGTCCGCAACCGGCGTCTGCGCGCCTCCTACGGCCTGGGACTGCTGTTCTCCCTCGCCTTCTGCATCCCCCTCCTGCGCTTCGTCTCCTTCGTCGGCGCAGACGGATGGCTCGTGCTCTCCCTCGCCGAAGCCGCCATCCTCGCCCTCGTCGCCCCCGCCACCACCCTCGTCTGGCGGCTACCCGGCGCCTGGCTGTGGACCGCCGCCGTCTGGGTCGCCCAGGAAGCGCTGCGCAGCCGAGCGCCCTTCGGCGGCTTCCCCTGGGGACGACTCGCCTTCACCCAGCCCGACAGCCCCTTCACCGCCCTGGCCGCCCTCGGCGGCGCCCCCGCCGTCACCGCCGCCGTCGCCGCCACCGGCGCCCTGACCGCCCTCACCATCGTCAGGATCACCACCCCCGCCCGCGGCACACCCACCCCCCGCACCCTCCCAACAGCCGCCACGGCCCGCCGCCTCGCCGCCCCCATCCTCGGCACTGCCGCCCTCACCCTCACCGGCCTGCTCGTACCCCTGCCCATCGCCCCCGAGCACGGCACCCTCACCGTCGCCGCCATCCAGGGAAACGTCCCCGCCGACGGCGGCTACCGCGCCCTCGGCCGCGCCTTCCAGGTCACCGCCAACCACGTCACCGTCACCAGGCACCTCGCCACCGACGTCACCACCGGAACACACCCACAACCCGACCTCGTCCTGTGGCCGGAGAACTCCTCCGACCTCGACCCCCTCACCAACCCCGCCGTCGCCACCGCCCTGCGCGCCGCCGCCCGCACCGCCGGCGCCCCCCTCCTCGTCGGCGCCGTCCTGGGCGGCCCCGGACCAGGCCACCTCCGCAACGCCGGCATGATCTGGACCGCTGACGGCTTCACCGGCCAGATGTACGTCAAACGCCACCCCGTCCCCTTCGCCGAATACCTCCCCGGCCGCGCCCTACTCGAAAAACTCATCCACCGCTTCGCCGACGAGATGCCCAGCGACTTCCTCGCCGGCACCACCCCCGGCGCGCTCCACGCCGCCGGCACCACCATCGGAGACATCATCTGCTTCGAAGTCGCCTACGACGGCCTCGTCCGCGACACCGTCAACCACGGCGCCGATATCCTCGTCATCCAGACAAACAACGCATCCTTCGGTCGCAAAGGTGAAAGCCAACAGCAACTCGCCATGTCACGTCTGCGCGCAGTCGAACACGGCCGGGCCACCGTCCAGGTCTCCACCAGCGGTGAAAGCGCCCTCATCACTCCCGACGGCACCCTGCTCGCCAAAACCGGCCTCTACGAAGCAGGCATCCTCACCGCCGCGCTACCCCGACGCACCACCCGCACCCTCGCCGACCAGGCCGGGATCCTCCCGGAGGCGGTTCTCATCGCCCTCGGCCTGACCGCCATGATGGCAGGGGTGATCCACGCCCGGCGAACCCGTCCCACGGCCCGGACCGTGACACCGCCAACACCGACATGACCGCCAACACCGACATGACCGCCACCCCGTAGCCGGCACACCACCAAACCCCATGACCCCGCGAAACGACACCGACAGCGCCACCCACCGTGACGCCACCCGGGCAGACACCACCGCGGACATGGTCCCTGACCAGGAGAGGAAGCGCGTGGATCCCAACCGCGTTGTCGTCTGCGTCCCGACCTACAACGAACGGGACAACCTACCGGACACCGCCCGCCGCCTGCGGACGGCCAACCCGACGGTCGACCTGCTCGTCATCGACGACGCCAGCCCCGACGGCACCGGGAAGATCGCCGACGAACTCGCCGCCTCCGACGACCACATCCACGTCCTGCACCGCGAAGGCAAATCCGGCCTCGGCACCGCCTACGTCGCCGGGTTCTCCTGGGCACTACACCACGGCTACACCGTCATCGTCGAAATGGACGCCGACGGCTCCCACCAACCCGAGCAGCTACCCCGCCTGCTCGCCGCCCTCGACCACGCCGACCTCGTCATCGGATCCCGCTGGATACCCGGGGGAGAGGTCCGCAACTGGCCGCGGCGCCGCTTCCTGCTCTCCCGCGGCGCCAACCTCTACGTCCGCGCCGCCCTCGGCATACCCCTACGCGACGCCACCGCCGGCTTCCGCGCCTACCGCGCCGACGTCCTCCGCGACCGCGACCTGCACCGCGTCACCTCCCAGGGCTACTGCTTCCAGGTCGACCTCGCCTGGCAGGCCTGGCGCCGCGGCTTCCGCGTCCGCGAAGTCCCCATCACCTTCGTCGAACGCGAACGCGGCACCTCCAAGATGAGCAACGCCGTCGTCGCCGAAGCCCTCTGGCGCGTCGCCTGGTGGGCCGCCACCACCCGACGCCACCGCCCCACCCCGAAGACAACCACCGACACCACACCCCACGAGCCCCTCCACACCCCCCAGGACCGCAACGTCACCCAGGACCGCAACGTCACCCAGGACCGCAACGTCACCTCCGGCCACGCCTGAATCCGACGCCCACCGGCCGAACCGGCCCCCCACCACCGCCCAACACCCGACCGCCCAACACCCGACCCGAGGCCGCACGCAACCAGTCGGCACAACACGATGCGACACCCGGCCGGACCCGACGCGGCCACCACGGCCGCCCGGGCACGGCTCAACCCGCCCCGTGCCCGGCAGCCCACCCCACGAACACGACACAACGAACCGACCGCGGACACGGCGAAAGGTCGGACACGGCAACCACCCCGCGCCCGACCCCTACCGCACAACCACCCAAACGATCAGGCCGATCAGGCTGAACGCCTGTCCGTACCGGCACCCCGCAGAACGGCCAACCGCTCCGCCAGGACCTCTTCAAGGTCATCCGTCGTCCGACGCTCCATCAGCATGTCCCAGTGCGTACGCGGCGGCTTCGCCTTCTTCGGCTCAGGCCGCTCACCATCGACGATGACCGACGCCCCACCACAAACCCTGCACTCCCACACCGACGGCACCTCGGCCTCAGCCGCGAAGGGCATGGTGAACTGGTGGCCGTTCGGACAGTCGTAGGACGCGGACTGCCGTGGGGCAAGCTCGGTGCTGCGGTCAGTCTCGTAGGACACAGCACCGAGACGGCTTCCCCGCAGGATGCGCTCGCCCATATAACTCCTCCGAGCGTCGAGACGTGTGCAACTACCCCTCGATAACGTTCCAGCCAGCCCAGGCGTTCCCACCGACGAAGGACCACCAACACAACCATGAACACCCAACGCTCCCACTCCACCACAAAATACCGCACCGCCCACTCCCGAACCCTGCACACCACCACCCTCGGCATCACCCGCGCCACCATCGGCATCCTCGCCCTCAGCCGCCCCGTCGACATCATCCGCCTCACCGGCGTCGACCGCGTCACAGCCGGCAGACTCGCCTGGCTCGCCCGACTCGCCGGCATCCGCGACCTCGCCCTCGGCACCGGCCTCCTCCACGCCCTGATCACCCGCCGCGACACCACCACCTGGCTGTGGACCGGAATGATCGCCGACGCCGCGGACGTTGCCGTCCTTGCAACCGCCACCACCCGCGGCGAACTCCCACCCATGATCGGCACCGCCATGACCACCGCCGCCCTCGGCGGCGTCACCGCCGCCGTCCCCCTCGCCCTGCCCCGACACCACCCGAACACCGACCCACCACCGACCATCGACACCGGGGGAGAGCACCACCACCCCGCCCCACCCACTCCCACCCGCAGAAAGGCAGCCACGACACCATGACCGACCCCCACGACACCACCGGACCCGACAAAATCGTCAAGACCGACGAGCAGTGGCGCGCCGAACTCGACCCCGAGCGCTACGCCATCCTCCGCCGCGCCGCCACCGAACCCCCCTTCACCGGCGCCTACACCTACAGCAAAGAAAACGGCACCTACCGCTGCGGCGGCTGCGGCGCCGCCCTGTTCACCTCCGACACCAAATACGACTCCGGCTCCGGCTGGCCCAGCTTCACCCAACCTGCCGTCGCCGACGCCCTCGAACTCGTCGAAGACCACTCCCACGGCATGATCCGCACCGAAGTCCGCTGCGCCCGCTGCGGCGGACACCTCGGCCATGTCTTCGACGACGGACCCGGCCCCACCGGCCAGCGCTACTGCATGAACAGCCTCGCCCTCGACCTCGACCCCCACTGAAGCCGCCTCCAGGTAAACCGTTTCCCCCGCAGCCCGGGCTGCCAGGCACAGGGAAGCAGGGCCCACACCTCGGCGGGTTCACGCCGGGCCCTCCCCCACCCACCAAAAACGCCGATAATGAGCATTATGTCAAGTAGAGCTGGTCGCAGGGCCTCCCCTCCTCGGCCCCGGGCCGCTCAGCCGCAGTTGATTCACCGGCCCGGCTGAACGTGACACACCTCGACCGGTGGCGTCCCCGGCCAGCGATGTCCCCCATCCGGATGCCGCCGGTCAAACCCGGCCGTCACCGGCCATACGAGGCTTCCATGCCTACCAATGATCAACTTGGCTTGATCTGCCTTTACTCCCCCGGTGCTGGTTGGTGTTTTTGTTTTTGATCATGGCATGTGAGATGTCGTCAACACTGTTGATTATCTTGAAGTGAATGTGGGGGACCTGGGCACGGTCCGCGGTCCCCCAGCGGACCGTCACCGCCCATGCCTTGAACAGCTCGGCAGCCGCGCCCTGGATGACGGCGTTACGGGCGAACCTGCCCCGGGCCGCCTCCGGGACGGCGACGTTCGCCGCCGCGTCGGGATCGTCGGGATCGTCGGGCGGGTCGGCAGCGGATGCTGCGGCGACCTGGCGCTCCGAGCTACGAGCTGCTGATCGACGAGGCCGCGGTCCGGCGACCGTCCGCGCCGCCGCCGGTGATGCGCGAGCAGCTCGCGCATCTGGCGGCTCGGGCCGACGAGGAGAACGTCACGGTGCGGGTGCTGCCGATCGAGGCGGTGGTCCGCGACTACCAGACGTTGCCGGGAGCGCTGTCGCTCTACACCTATCCCGATCCGGGCGACCCGGTGGTGGCGGCGATCGAGTCCATCACCACCGACGTCATCGTGACGGATTCCGCGCAGGTCGCACGGTACGCCGAGCGGTACGACCTGCTGGCCGAGGTGGCGCTGTCCCCCGGCGACAGCGTCGAGTTCATCAGCCAGGCCGCGACGAAGCTGCCTGACCGTTAGGAAGCGACCACCATGAACAGTGCCGTGAGCACCCCCGCCTTCGCCTCCCTCGTCACCGCCTGGCGCAAGTCCAGCCGCAGCGAGCCGACCGCCAACTGTGTTCAGGTGGCCGCGGCCGGGGCTGGCGCGGCCCGCCGGATAGGCGTCCGCGACTCCAAATTCCCGTCAGGCCCTGATTTGTGGTTCACCCCGGCCGTCTGGGCGGCCTTCGTCGACCAGACCAGGCGGCAGCCCGGCGCGCAGATCCGGGACGGCGGCGTCATCACCGGGCACATTCCGGCCGAGCAGGTCCCAGCGGACTTCCACAGGGACGACAAGGTCTTCGAGCCGGGACGGCCGGCGATCACGATGCGCGGTACCGCCGGTTTGGATGGCCCGGTCCTCTACTTCACCGAGGTCGAGTGGGAGGCCTTCGTCGCCGGCGTGACGGCCGGCGAGTTCGACGACCTGCCCGGCGGCCTGGCGGAGGAGCCAGGGCGCCCCAGCCGGTAGCGTCACCGACGTCCCAGCCGTCAGGGGCCGCAGCCATTCAGAGGGCTGCGGCCCCTGACGCGTTCTCGCGTCCTTTCGCCCCGCCGCGCGGCGCCGAAACCCGTTGGGGCTTGTCACATTCGGTCCGAACTCGGATACTGCCCTCACGATGTGCGTTGCTGCACTGTGCAGAGCTGTGCGCAGTGATACGCACTGGCAGTCCGGGGAGGCCTGGCGTAAGCGGGCGTCACCGTCGTGGCAGAGGCCGCGTTCCAGGACCGGCTCTGGACCCCCATCTGGAACCGCTCACCGCCCACGCCGACGTGCGAATCATCCGCTGCACCGTCGACGCCGCCGTCGCCCACCAGCGGATCACCACCCGCGCCGGGCTCGATCCCCACCGCACTGCCCACGGCGACCGCGACCTCCTCGACGACATCGCCGCCGGCCGCCACTCTCTGGATGGCTTCGTCGACATCAGCCTGGACCTCCCGCGGCTCCCCGTCGACACCAGCGACGGCTACCGCCCCGGTCTCGACACCATCGCGGCGTTCCTCACCGAGTCCGTCCCGTGAGCGCTGAGCCGTCGGACGGGTCTGGCAGGCCGTGTCGACTCAGCCCGCGGCAGCTGCCGTCTCGGTGGCGCGCAGGTAGCTGTACACCGTCTCGCGGCTGACGCCGAACTCGCGGGCCAGATCGGACTTCTGCTCGCCGGCGGCGGCGCGCGCGACCAGATCCCGGGCCTGGCCCGGGGTCAGGGCGGGCTTGCGGCCGGTGTAGGCGCCGCGCTGCTTCGCGGCGGCGATGCCCTCGCGCCGGCGTTCGAGGATCAGTGCGCGCTCGAACTCGGCGAACGCGCCCATGACGGACAGCAGCAGGGTCGCCATCGGCGAGTCCTCGCCGATGAAGGTCAGGCCCTCCTTGACGAACTCGACCCGCACGCCCTTGGCCGTGAGGGTCCGCACGATGCGGCGCAGATCGTCAAGGTTGCGGGCGAGGCGGTCCATCGAGTGCACGAGCACGGTGTCGCCCTCGCGGACAAACGCGAGCATCTCGTCGAGCTTCGGCCGATCGGCATCCTTCCCGGACGCCTTGTCCGTGAACAGCGGACAAACGCGAGCATCTCGTCGAGCTTCGGCCGATCGGCATCCTTCCCGGACGCCTTGTCCGTGAACAGCCGCTCGGCCTCGACCCCGTCTAGGCGAGCGGCACGCGCGTCGCGGACCGCGCCGACCACCAGACCCAGCGGGGTGCCAGCAACGCCTCGATCCCGGCGAGCACCCGCGCGGCCTGGCCGGCCCCGGCCAGGGGAACCGCGAGCCGCACCACGCCCGGCGCCACCGCACCGCCCGCCCCACGCGGGCCGTCCCTACCCTTCAGACCCTCCGGGCTGTCCGCACCCTCCCGACCGTCCGTGTCCTCCCGACCGGTGCCACCGCTCACCGTGGGCGCGGACGCGGCCCGGGGCCGGTAGGCCACCCCGAGGCCGGCTCCGCCCAGCGGGACCAGGGCGAGCAGATCCCGGCGGACGAACCCGTCGGCCCGCAGCCGGGCGAGCAGGCCCGACTCCGGGTAGGACGGGGATGCCGACGTCACTGGTCGATTCTCACCGGCGGGTCCGACAGTTCGCGCCCCTCCGGGACGGTGCTCACGGCTGTCGGGCCAGTACTCACGGTCGCGGTGCCAGGGTCCACGGCACCCCCGGCGGCCAGTGGCAGCCCGGTGACGCGACGCGCCCGAAGAGCTAGAAAGCCGAAATGCCCACGTTGGAAACGTTGAGCGGCAAGAATCCGACGACGGGAGATCGGAACCTTCGCGGGAAGAGGCGGTTTCATGGCAGGACGGGACAGCGAGTACGAACGCCCCATCCTGCTCAGCTGCGGCGGCTGCGACGTGCGCTGGACGGCGCTGACCGCGGCGCACTGCCCGTCCTGCCACGAGACCTTCGCCGGCACCACCACCGGCTTCGACGCGCATCGGGTGAAGGGGGCCTGTCTTTCCCCGGAACGGGCCGGGTTACGCCGCGACCGCGGATACTGGCTCAGCGGAGACGAACAGCCGCCCGGCCGCATCCTGCGGGTCTCCGACCGGCAAGGCGGTTCGGCCGGCCCCGCGGGCGCCCGCGGTGGCGCCGGAGGCGGGGCCCGAGGTGGCGCCGGCACGGTACGGATGGCCGGCTGACCGAGCCCTCCCCCTTGTGTTCCCCGGCTGCGGTCCCGCAGCACCCGGACGCCGTCGCAGACCGCTCTCCCCCGTCCAGGGACGCTTCCGTTGGGGTAAAGGGGCCCGGCAGTGAAGATTCGACCGAGATGGCACGCTTAAAGCCCATGCCGGTTTTTTCCGGCCAAGCTATGACGTTCGACGTCGTTTCTCAACGCCCCGCGCCGGCGTCCACTCGGCGGGCGGCGATCCGTTTGGCGGTGGGCCACCGCACGTCGTGCGCCCAGCCGAGCTTCTCGAACAGGCGGATGAGTGCGGCGCTGGGATCGATCTGGCCGGGCAGGACGCCGTGGCGGGCGCTGGTGGGGTCGGCGTGGTGCAGGTTGTGCCACGACTCCCCCAGCGAGGGTATGGCCAGCCACCACACGTTGCTGGAGCGGTCCCGGGCCGCGAACGGTCGGGTGCCGATCGTGTGGCAGATCGAGTTGATGGAGAAGGTGACGTGGTGCAGCAGCGCGATACGGACCAGCGCTCCCCAGAACAACGCGGTCGCGGCCCCGGCCCAGGACATGCTCCACAGGCCGCCGACCAGCGGCGGCAGCAGCACCGAGGCGGCGACGAGCCAGGGGAAGCGGGCCGAGATCGCCGCGATGTCCCGATCGGCGAGCAGATCCGGGCAGAACGTCTCCGGCGCGGTCCGTTCCGGGTGGAAAAGCCATCCGACATGGGCGTGCAGGAACCCTTTCGCCAGGCCCCTGCCATGATGACCGAAACGCCACGGTGAATGCGGATCAGCTGCCTGGTCGGAGTATTTGTGATGCCGCCGGTGGGCCGCGACCCAGTCGGTCACCCCCATTTCGATGGCGAGGCTCCCGGCGACGGCGAGGATTATCCGCAGCGGCCGACCGGTCCGGAAGGAACCATGCGTGAACAGCCGGTGGTAGCCCACGGTGACACCGAATCCGGTGATCAGGTACATGACGGCACCGATGACCAGGTCGTGCCAGCCCAGCCCCCACCCCCAGGCCAGCGGGACCGCGGCGAGCAGGGCAAGCAGGGGCACGACGATGAAGAACGCGAGCAGAACCTGCTCGCCGAGGGTCTTCGACTGGTCCGCCACGTCGGGACGGGTCGACCGCCTCGGCCCGGTGGCCCTGGCCGGGAGCGGCGGCCCCGACGGCAGGGTCGGGTCGGGGCGGGACCGGCCCGGCGGACACCCGTCGTAGTCACCGGGCCGGGATGCTGCGACGCGCGCCGCGGCAGAACCGAGGGTGCCCGATCCGAGGGTGCCCGATCCGAGGGTGGTCGTGGGGATGGATTTGGCCGTACCGGACGTGGTAGCCGTACCGGACGTGGTGACGGTAGATTTTATGATAACGGAATCGGTGCTGCCGGATACAGCGGCAGAGGCGGCGATGGCCGACTGCAGTTCGGATTCACGGGACACGTGTTTCCCTCCGTGTCTGGGGGATTGTCAGTGCTACCTGTGGTCGGTTTTCCGGATCGGGGCGTTGGTGCTACCCGCCAGAACCGGGTTGGGTGTACCCCCGCATCGAGGCGCGGAAAGCGGACTTCACGAACACCGTCCGTCCCGGGTAGCAGAGCGTCACGGGCCGCCCACCCGAGAGCCGTGGGCGGCGTTCGTCAGGCACGATCGAACGACCATGACACTCACCGACCACCTTCCCCCGACTTCCGGCACCGGCCATGACGGCGAACGGGCCGCCCACCCGAAGGACCCCCACCCGAAGGACCCCGACTCGAAGAACCCGGACCTGACCGGCCCCGACGACGGGCCCGGCGGCGGGCCCGATCCCGACGCACTCTATGACGCGTTCACCAGGTGGGTCGCAGAGCAGGGGCTGGAGCTGTACCCGGCGCAGTCCGAGGCGCTGATCGAGATCGTCTCGGGGTCGAACGTGATCCTGGCGACGCCGACCGGGTCGGGCAAGAGCCTGGTCGCGGCGGGGGCGCACTTCGCGGCGCTGGCGGCGCGGCGGCGTACCTTCTACACCGCGCCGATCAAGGCGCTGGTGTCGGAGAAGTTCTTCGCGTTGTGCGCGATGTTCGGCGCGGCGCAGGTCGGGATGATGACCGGGGACGCCAGCGTGAACGACACGGCGCCGATCATCTGCTGCACGGCGGAGGTACTGGCGAACATCGCGCTGCGCGACGGGGTCGCCGCCGACGTCGGTCAGGTCGTCATGGACGAGTTCCACTACTACGCCGACCCCGACCGCGGCTGGGCCTGGCAGGTGCCGCTGCTGGAACTGCCGCACACCCAGTTCATCCTGATGTCGGCGACGCTCGGTGACGTGTCGCTGTTCGAGGCGGACCTGACGCGGCGCACCGGGCGCGAGACCACGGTGGTGCGCTCCGCGCAGCGTCCGGTGCCGCTGTTCTACCGGTTCGTCACCACGCCGATGCACGAGACGATCGGTGAGCTGCTGGAGACCCACCAGGCTCCCGTCTACGTCGTGCACTTCACCCAGGCGCAGGCGTTGGAACGGGCGCAGGCGCTGATGAGCGTGAACGTGTCGACCCGGGCGGAGAAGGACGCGATCGCGAGGACGATCGGGAACTTCCGGTTCACCGCCGGGTTCGGCAAGGTGCTGTCCCGGCTGGTCCGCCACGGCATCGGGGTGCATCACGCCGGAATGCTGCCGAAGTACCGCCGGCTGGTGGAGCAGCTCGCCCAGGCGGGGCTACTGAAAGTCATCTGCGGCACGGACACCCTGGGGGTGGGGATCAATGTGCCGATCCGCACGGTGGTGTTCACCTCCCTGTCGAAGTACGACGGGAGCAGGGTGCGGCTGCTGTCGGCACGGGAGTTCCATCAGATCGCCGGGCGGGCCGGGCGGGCCGGCTACGACCCGGTCGGCAACGTCGTCGTGCAGGCCCCCGAGCATGTGATCGAAAACGAACGCGCGTTGGCGAAGGCCGGGGACGATCCGAAGAAGCGGCGCAAGGTGGTCCGCAAGAAGCCCCCCGAGGGCAGCGTCGGGTACGGCCTGGCGACGTTCGAACGGCTCATCGCGGCCGAACCCGAGCCGTTGACCTCCCAGTTCACCGTGAACCACGCGATGCTGCTCAACGTGATCAACCGGCCGGGGGACGCGTTCGCGTCGATGCGCCACCTGCTCACCGACAACCATTCGGATCGCGCCACTCAGCGCCGGCTGATCCACCGGGCGATCGCGATCTACCGGGCGCTGCTGGCGGCCGGGGTGGTGGAGCGCCTCGACACCCCCGACGAGCTTGGCCGCGGCGTGCGGGTGACGGTGGACCTGCAGCTCGACTTCGCGCTCAATCAGCCGCTGTCCCCGTTCGCGCTGGCCGCGCTGGAGCTGCTCGACCCGGCCTCCCCCTCCTATGCGCTGGATGTGCTTTCGGTGCTGGAGGCGACCCTGGACAATCCCCGGCAGGTGCTGCACGCCCAGCTGTCGAAGGCGAAGGGGGAGGCGGTCGCGGCGATGAAGGCCGAGGGCGTCGACTACGACCGGCGGATGGAGCTGCTGGAGGAGGTCAGCTATCCCCAGCCGCTGGCGGAGCTGCTGGGCGCGGCGTTCGGCCTGTACCGGCGGGGGCATCCCTGGGTCGACGACTACGAGCTGGCGCCGAAGTCGGTGGCGCGGGAGCTCTACGAGCGGGCGATGACGTTCGCCGAGTACGTGGCGTTCTACGGGCTGGCCCGCTCCGAGGGGCTGCTGCTGCGCTACCTGGCCGACGCCTACAAGGCGCTGCGCCAGACGGTGCCCGAGGACGCCCGCACCGAGGAGGTCGTCGACCTGACCGAGTGGCTGGGGGAACTGGTCCGCCAGACCGACTCCAGCCTCCTCGACGAGTGGGAGCGGCTGAGCAACCCGGCCGGGGACGGCGCGGGCGCCACGGCGGGCACCACGGCGAGCGGTGGTGGCGTCGACGAGCGGCCACCGGCGGTCACGGGCAACATCCGGGCATTTCGGGTGTTGGTGCGCAACGCGCTGTTCCGCCGGGTCGAGCTTGCCGCGCTGCGCCGCTACGACACGCTCGGCGAGCTCGACGGCGGGTATGACGGCGGGTTCGACGCCGACGGGTGGCGGGCGGCGTTGGAGCCGTACTTCGCCGAGCATGGCGAGATCGGCACCGGTCCGGACGCGCGGGGGCCGGGTCTGCTCATCCTCGACGAGAAGCCGGGGACGCCGGGGACGTGGACGGCGCGACAGATCTTCGACGACCCGGCCGGGGACCATGACTGGGGCTTCAGCGCGGAGATCGACCTGACCGCCTCGGACGAGGCGGGGGTCGCGGTGGTCCGGGTCACCGCCGTCGACCGATTCTGACGCCCGTAAAGGAACACGAAATCCGCCCCCACTAGGGTATTTGGTAAGGATCGTCCAATTACCAAGGGGCTGATTGCGGTGACGAGCGCGGACCGACACGACCCAGAGGTCGGGCAGTGGTGGAAGAGCCTTGCGGAGGAACGCAGCCCGGTCGACCTCAGGACCGACCAGCCGCACGCGGCCCGGATGTACGACTACTTCCTGGGTGGCAAGGACAACTTCCCCGTTGATCGGGAGGCGGCCGAGCAGGCACGGGCCGCCTTCCCGGGCGCCAGCATCGCCGCGGTGGAGAACCGGGCGTTCCTGCGCCGGGCGACCCGGTTCCTGGCCACCGAGGTCGGGATCCGCCAGTTCCTCGACATCGGCACCGGCATCCCCACGTCCCCGAACCTGCACGAGGTCGCCCAGGGCATCGCCCCCGACGCCCGGATCGTCTACACCGACAACGACCCGATCGTGCTCGCCCACGCCCGGGCCCTGCTCGCCAGCACCCCCGAGGGCCGCACCGCCTACCTCGACGCGGATCTGCGCGACCCGGAGCGCATTCTGGCCGCCCCGGAACTGCGCGACACCCTCGACCTGACTCAGCCGGTCGCCCTGTCCATGATCGCGATCTTCCATTTCATCCCCGACGCGGATGACCCCTACGGCATCCTCGGCCGGCTGCTGGCGGCCCTGCCATCGGGCAGTTATCTGGCGCTCACCCACGCCACCGCCGACGTCAACCCCAGCATGGAGCAGCTCTTCATCACGTACCGCTCCCGGGGCATCCCCGGGCAGCAGCGCACCCGGGCCGAAGTGGAACGGTTCTTCGCCGGCCTGGAGCTCATCGATCCCGGGGTGGAGATGGTCCATCGGTGGCGGCCGGAGGAGCCCGCCGCCGAGGGCGAGGGGCCGACCGATGCCGAGGTCAGTGTCTACGGCGGCGTCGCCCGCCTCGGGTAACCATCTCGGGTAGCCGCCGGCTCTCACCGGTTGTGCGGTCGCCAGCCGCTGCGGGCCCCAGGCCGGGGGCGGTGCGCTCACGCGGGCGGGTTCACCCGGGTGAGCCGGACGGCTCGAACGGGCCCGCAACGGGCCCGCCCGCACCCGCGCACCCTCCCGGCACCATGCCGAACCGGTTCGGGCGACGACCATGGACGGTATCGTCGGCACCGTGAGTATCGTCGGCACCGTGAGCACCGTACGGGTCTTCCTCCTGGACGATCATGAGATCGTCCGGCGTGGCATCCGCGAGATGCTCTCCGAGAACGGTGACATCGAGGTCGTCGGAGAGGCGTCCACCGCGGCGGAGGCACTGCGCCGGATCCCGGCGACGAGGCCGGACGTGGCCGTGCTCGACGCCCGCCTCGAGGACGGCAACGGTATCGACGTCTGCCGGGATCTGCGCTCGGCGCACCCCGAGATCGGCTGCCTGATCCTCACCTCCTACGACGACGATGACGCCCTGTTCGCCGCCATCATGGCCGGGGCCGCCGGCTACCTGCTCAAGCAGATCAGGGGCACGGACCTGGTCGGGGCCATCCGGACGATCGCCGCGGGCCGTTCCCTGCTCGACCCGGCCGTCACCCAGCGGGTCCTCACCCGGTTGCGGGAGGGCCCGGCCGAGGACCGCAAGCTTGCCACCCTCGGCGAGCGGGAACGCCAGATCCTCGTCCTCATCGCGGAGGGGCTGACCAACCGGCAGATCGCCGGGCGGATCCACCTGTCCGAGAAGACGGTGAAGAACTACGTCTCGGCCATCCTGGAGAAGCTGGAGCTGTCCAGCCGCACCCAGGCCGCCGTGTACGCCACCCGCATCGAGAAGTGACGGCGCCCGGAGACGCGACGGCACCGCGCGGGGATGGTCGCGCCGGACCCGCCGAGCGACGTCAGTCGAGGTGGGCGAGGACCGTCTGCAGGGCCTCGGCGACCGGGACGGCGGTGCGTACCACCGTCGCCGACGGCCAGGGGTCGGCACGGGCAGCCATCGCCCGGTGGATGGCCATCGTCGCCTCCGACGGGTCGGTGCCCGCGGCGGCGCGGCGCCCGATCCGGGCGGCCGCCACCTCCGGTGCCGTCACGCAGTGCAGCTCCACCAGGTCGGCGCAGACGCTTGCGGCGAGCTCGGCGGCGGCCCGGCGGTGACGCGCGCTCGACCAGGATGCGTCCAGCACCACCCGTTCCCCGCGGGCGAGAGCCGCCTCGGCGCGGCGCAGCATCTCGGCGTACGTCGCGTCGGTGATCTCGGGGGCGTAGCGCCCGGTGCCGAACCGCGGGTCGGAGGTCGCGGGGTCGCCGTCCGCGGGGTCGGAGGTCGCGGGGTCGGAGGTCGCGGCCGCGCCGGTACCGGCGTCGCGGCGGGCCCCGGTTCTCGTGGCGGTGCCGCTGGCGTTGCGCAGGGCACTGGCATACCCGCCGGCGGTGGTGTCCGCGGCCGGCCCGCCCTCACGCAGGGGCATCCCGGTCAGCTCCTGGCGGATCACGTCGGAGCGCAGCAGCACCCAGCCGTCACCGACCCCGGCCAGCCGGCCGGCCAGGGTCGTCTTGCCCGTCCCGGGCAGCCCGCCGACCACGACGAGCTGGACCCGGCCAGCCCGCAGATGACGGTGGGCGACGGCCAGCAGCCGGCGGGCCTCCTCGGCCGCGTCGGGATCACCCTGCCCGCCCCGGATACAGGTCACCTTCGCCCGGACGAACGCCCGGTAGGCGACGTAGAGATGCTGCAACGACCGCGGGTGCACCTCGCCGCTGAACTCTCGGTAGGCGTCGAGGAACTCGGCGGCCTCCTCCGGCGCGCCGAGGCGTTCCAGATCCATCGCCAGGAACGCGACGTCGCCGAGGACGTCACCGAAGCGCAGCCGCGGGTCGAACTCGATGCAGTCGAGGATACGGGGTCCGTCGCCGAGGCAGTAGATGTCGTCGGCGAGCAGGTCGCCGTGCCCGTCGCGGATCCACCCGGCGCGCACCCGATCGCCGAGCAGGGTCTCCCGGCCGGCCAGGTAGCGCAGCGCCAGTTCGCCGATCTCGTCGACCACCGCCGCGTCCAGCAGGGTGCCGCGGTAGGGGGAGATGCCTTCCAGGCCCTCCCGCCACAGCCCCTCCAGCGTCGCCCGCTGCCCCGCCACCGCGATCTCCGGTGAGGTCTCGCACCGCTGGTGGAACACCGCCAGCGCCCGGGCGACCGTGCGCAGTGCCGGGCCGACCCGGCTGCGCCGGCGGACGAGGGTGGACAGCCGCCGGCTCGCCGGCATCCGCCGCATCACGACCAGGTGGTCGATCACCTCACCGGTGTCGTCGAGGAGATCGGCGACACCCAGGTAGACGTCGGGGGCCAGCCGGCGGTTGAGCGCGACCTCCGACCGGCAGACCGACTCCCGGGTGCGGCGGTCGGTGAAGTCGAGGAAGCCCAGGTTCACCGGCTTCTTGCGCTTGTACACGCGATCGGCGGCCAGGTGCAGCGTGGCGCTGTGCGTCTCGTAGGTCTCGAACGTCTCCAGCTCGGACAGGTACAGGGCGCGCAGCCGGGGCTGGGCCGGGGTTGAGGCGGGGGACGGCGGGTTCGTCGGGGACAACATCCCTCCGGCCGCGTGATGGTCGTCCGCCCCGGTGGAGGGCGTCGCATCCCGCACGTACTGGATGGTCATGGCCCCTCCAGGGGGTCGCGTGGCAGGTCTGGCGGGTCGGGACACGGCGGTCGACGCTCGTCGCACCGCGTCGGACGGTCGGACGGGTGACGCCGGCGGTGTGGACAGATGAACGCCGACGTCCGATGGCTCCGAACATCATCGTCGCCGCCGGCGAGCATCCTCGCGACCGCCAGAGGTTGCCTACCCGGGGGCCCTTCGGACCATTCGTGGTGGACGTCCGACCCGACCCGGGCCGCACCCGCCAGCGGGTCACCGGCCCGGTCTAGCCGGCCAGCTCGGAAACCCCGGTCACCGCACCCCCGCCCGGTACCGGCCCGGTCTAGCCGGCCAGCTCGGGAACCCCGGTCACCGCGGCCAGCTCGGCCAGCGTGTCCGCGACGCTGCGGTGATGGATCGCCGTCCAGCCGCGCCGGCGCGCTGCCTCACAGTTCGCGGCGGCGTCGTCGATGAGGACGCAGCCCGGGCCGGGCTGGCCGAACGTGCGTTCGGCGAGGTCGTAGATGGCCGGGTCGGGCTTGCCGATCCCGATCTCATGGGAGTTGATGATTGACTCGAAGACCGACCAGTCGGGCAGCAGCGCGCGGCGCAGCGGCTCCCACTCGGCCACGCTGTTGGTCAGCAGTCCCACCCGCAGGCCGGCGGCGCGGGCGCGCAGCAGCCCGTCGACCATCACCGACTCCAGGGTACGACCGGCATACCAATGGTCCCCGAACCGGGACAGGTCAATGCGCGGCGGGTGGGCTGGCCCGAGGGCGTCCGTGACGAGGATCCCCCAGTCGTGCTGGCTGACCACGCCCCGTTCGAGGGGGCCCAACGTGCGCAGGCCCCACGTCGCCGCCACCTGGTCGAACGCCCGGCGCAGCTCGTGGGCGGGTACGCCCACGGCGGCGACCAGGTCGCGGAACGCCACAGCGATCGACGACGTCAGCACTCCGCCGAAATCGCACCAGATCGCCCACGGCACCACGCCGGCGGCCCGGGGCGCGGCCTCCCCTGGGGGCGCGGTCTCCCCCACGGGGGCGGGACGTCCCGCGGGCAGCGGTTCGGTCATGTCGGCTCGTCGGCGACGGCGAGGTCGTCGGCGTCGTCATCGATCTCGTCGACGCGCTGCCCACTGACCGGGTCGAACAGGTGCAGTCGGCGCGCGGGGACCCGGACCCGTAGCGGGGTGCCGACGTCCGGGACGCCGGCCTGGGCCGGGACGGTCACCGCCCACCGGGCCGGGCCGACCTCGTCCGGGCCGGCGTCCCACTCGCCGGTCTCCCCCGCCGCGGCGGCCCCGCTCACGCAGTGGACGACGACCACGTCCCCGGTGAACTCGACCACGTCGACCAGCCCCTCCATGACCAGGCCGGCACCGGCCAGGCCGCCCGCTGCCGCGGCCCGATCGGGCCCGGCCTCGATGACGCCGTCCCCCGGCCGCCAGCCGAGCCAGGCCCGGGGCAGCGTCAGCGGTCCGGCCAGGCGCGCGGACAGCCCCGGTGCCGCGAGCGCCCCACCGCCGTTCGTCACCTCGACCAGGTGCAGGTTCATCGCCGGACTGCCGACGAACGCGGCGACGAAGACATCGGCCGGCCGGCGGTAGACCTGCTCGGGCGTGCCGGCCTGCGCCACCCGTCCGCCGTTCATGACCACCAGATGGGTGCCCATGGACAGCGCCTCGAGCTGATCGTGGGTGACGAGAACGACGGTGTTGCCCAGCTCGCGGTGCAGGCGCACGAGTTCGGCCCGGGCCTGCTGGCGTAGCTGGGCGTCGAGCGCGGAGAGGGGCTCGTCGAGCAGGAGCACACTCGGGCGGCGCACGATCGCGCGGGCGAGGCCGACACGCTGGCGCTCACCACCGGAGAGCTGCCCAGGTCGGCGGTGTCGCAGGTCGGCGAGCCCCAGCAGGACGCAGGCCTCGGTGACCCGGCGGGAGATCTCGCCACGGCTCGGGCCCGCCCCGCCCGCCCCCCGGCGCAGAAGTCCGAGGCGGCCGCGGTTGTGCTTCGCCTCGAGCCGCAGGCTGAAGGCGATGTTCTGCTCGACGGTGAGATGTGGGTAGAGCGCGAAGTCCTGGAAGACCATCGAGACCCCGCGCGCGCCCGGTGGCGTCGCCGTGACGTCCACCCCGTTGATCGTCAACCGGCCTTCGTCGGGGGTCTCCAGCCCGGTGATGACCCGCAGCGCGGTCGACTTCCCGCATCCCGACGGCCCGACGATCACCGTGAAGGACCGGTGCGGCAGATGCAGGTCGGCGACGTCGAGCGCGGGCCGCCCGGTGCCGCCGTACCGGCGCATGATCCCACGGAAGTGCACCCCCCCGCTGGGGGCGGGGAGCTCCGGCGGTGGGGCCTCGCCGAGGATCGGCCGGCTGGTCACGGTGGTGTCGGTCATCCGGTGCTCATCTCAGGCCAGCTTGGAGGAAAGCGTCGGTGATGCGGCGGGAGGCGAAGAGATAGACGATGGTCACCGGGATCGAGGCGAGCATGGCCCCGGCGAGCAACGGGCCGTACTCCGGGCCCTCCTGGGTCTCGAACATCTGCAGGCCCGGCTGGATGGTCGTCGTGTCCCGGTGGGGCGCGACGAGGGTGGGCCAGAGATACTCGTTCCACGTCGTGATGAACACGACGACGGCCACCGCCGCGAGCGCGGGGCGCAGCAGCGGCAGGACGATGTGGCGCAGCGTCTCGGCGTGGCTGGCGCCATCGAGGGTCGCGGCGCCGAGCAGGGTCGGCGGGATGCCGCGGATGTGCTCGCGCAGCAGCAGCACCGCCAGCGAGCAGGTGGCCAGCTGCGGCACGATCAGCCCGGCGAAGGTGTTGCGCCAGCCCAGCCGGGAGACCAGCAGGAACTGTGGGATCATCAGGGCCTGCGGCGGGACGACGAGGGCGATGACCACCAGCGCGGAGACGAGCCGCTGCCCGGCGTGGGAGAAACGGACGAACGACCAGGCGGCGAGTACCCCGGCGACGAGGTGCAGGATGGTCACGCCCGTCGCCATGACGAAGGTGTTCAGCAGCAGTCGGCCGATGGGGAACCCGTCGATGGCGTTGCGGTAGTTGCTCAGGCTGGCCGGGATGGGCAGCGGGTTGGCGCCGTAGATGTCCGCGGGCGGCTTGAACGAGGTGGTCAGCGCCCACAGCATCGGGAAGAGCATCGCGACGACCGCCACGGCGAGTACCACGTGCCGGCCGGCGGCGCGGGTGGCCTGGACATCAGAGCGCGGCACGGCGCCTCCTGGTCAGCGCGGTCAGCGGGGCGGCGAGGGCGGCCGCGAGCCGGGTGGTCGGCCGGTCCCGGCCCGGGGCGCCGAACGTGCCGGCGACGCGGCGGGCCAGCGTCGACAGGCCGAACAGGGCGCACAGGACCACCACGATCGTCAGCGCCGCCGCCGCGCCCGTCCCGGCGTCGAAGTAGGTGAACGCGTAGGTGTACAGACGGTAGTAGACGTTGTCGGTGGTGTTGTCGGGGCCGCCCTGGGTGAGCACGGCGATGTTGGTGAACGTCCACTGCCCGGCGAACACCGCGCACAGGAACGACAGCAGGATCGTGGTGCCACGCAGTTGGGGGACCACGAGACGGCGGGTGATCTCCCATTCGGTGGCGCCGTCGACGCGGGCGGCGTCGAGGCAGCGCCGGTCGATCGCGGCCAGTGCCGCGCCGTAGAGCAGCATGTTGAGCGCGACGAACCGGGCCGCGGTGACGAGCGAGATGGCGGCGAGGGCGGTCGAGGGATCACCGAGCCAGTCCCGCTCGCCCAGGCCCAGCCCGCCGGTGACGACGTTGACGATCCCGCCGAGCGGGTCGAGGACGAACCGCCAGGACAGCGCGTTCGCGACAGGGGCGAGCATCACCGGCAGGAACAGCAGGGCCCGGTAGATGTCGCTGGTCCGACCGGGTCGCTTCCACAACATGATCGCCAGCGCCATCGGGACGACCGTCGCGAAGGGCAACATCACCAGGACGTAGAGGCCGGTGCGGCTCAGCGCCCGGGGGAACTCTTCGCCCCCGAACAGGCCGCGGAAGTTGGCAAGCCCCACGAAGTCCTGGTCGGGTTTGATCAGGTCCCAGTTCGTCAGGCTCAGGTACGCCTCGAAGAGCAGCGGCCCGTAGACGAAGACCGCCAGCGACACCAGCACCGGCGTCTGGTAGAGCCACGGCACGGCGCGGCGTGCCACCGTGGCCGGGAGGACCCCGCGCGGGCGTGCCGCGCGGGGCCGGGTGCCGATCATCAGGAGGAGAGTGCGCGGATCTTCTCGGCGGCCTTGCTCAGGGTCGCCTGGGGATCGGCCCCGCGCAGGACGATCGGTTCGACGCCCTCGTCCTGCAGCACGACGACGGCCTGGTTGGCCTTCGCCCCGCGGAACGAGGTGTAGGGGGTGACGGTGTCGAGCTGGTCGAGGGCCGGTTCCAGCAGCTTCACGATCGGGGTGCCGGCGAGCTTCGTCGCCACGCTCTGTCGCAGCGGCAGGTAACCGATCTTCGAGGTGATGATCTCGAAGCCCTCGTCGGAGGTGAGGAACTTGATGAACTCCCAGGCGGCGCGCTGCTTGGCCGGGTCCTTGGCCAGCACCGCGAGCCCGGCGCCGGAGTAGGTCGGGCGGGCGGGTTTGGTGCCGAAGGACGGCAGACCCGCGGTGCGCAGCTCGAACTTGCCCGCCGCCGCCTTCTGGGCGCTGGCGAGCAGCGCCGTGCTGGTGACGAACATGCCGAGGTCACCCTTGGTGAACGCGGCCAGGGCCGCTTCGGCCTTGACTCCGGGCTGGGCACCCGAGGCGGTCAGGTCGGCGATCGTGGCCAGCGCCTCGACGGCAGGCTGCTTGTCGAGGGTGACGCCGCCGTTCTTGTCCACCAGCGAGCCGCCGTTGGAGTTGACGACCGACTGGGTCAGGTAGTCCGACTTCCCGCTGTCGACGACGCTGATGTAGACGCCCTGCTTACCGGTCGCCTTGATCTTCAAAGCGGCGGCCTTGACGTCGGCGAGGGTCGTCGGCGGGTGTTGGGGGTCCAGGCCGGCGGCGCGGAACAGGTCGGCGTTGTAGTACATGACCGGGATCGACATCGTGAACGGCATCGCCGCGACGACGCCGTTGGTGGAGACGGCCGACAGGATGCTCTTCGAGATGCCGGCGGTGGCCGACTCCCACTCGCTGCCGGCGACCTTCTGGACCGGGGTGATCGGCAGGGCGTCGACCGCCTCGGCCATCTTGCTCCAGCCGATCTGGGCGACGTCGGGCGGATCACCGGCGGCGGTGTCGGTGCGCAGCCGGGTGAGGACGTCCTTCACCGCGACGCCCTGCGGCTTGACCGTGATCTTCGGGTGCGCCTTGGCGAAGGCGTCGAGCAGTGCCTGGGTTCCCGTACCACCGAGACCCGGGGTGCCGTAGTTGTAGGACAGGAAGGTGATGGTCGCCGGGGTGTCACCTTGCGGTGTCGCGGCCGGGGTACCGGAGGCGGTGTCGCTGTCCGAGCCGCAGGCCGCCACGGCGAGCAGGCCGACCGCGGCGGACAACGCCGTGACGACCAGCCGGGCCCGGTGCCGCCGCGGACGGCGGCCCGGGCGTTCCTGTCCTGCGTCCCGTTCCTGTCCTGCGTCCCGTTCATGTCCAGCAGCATCGTCGTGCCGGGAAACGGCTGTCACACCAGTCGCCTTTCACGCGTCGGAGCGATTGCGTCACCCGAGGGGTGATCGCGTCCCGGGAACAGGTCGCCACCCGGGAACAGGGTGCCCCCCACGGGGGGCGGGAAGACGTCGGCGGAGGTCATGCGACGTCGAACTTGCGGGCCGGGGCGGCCAGGTGCACCGGCCCGTCGAACACCCGCTCGGCCTCGGCGCGCCGCGCGGCCAGCCACTCGGGGTCGTCGGTGACGAAGTGGGTGAGCACGAGCTGACCCACCCCGGCGAGCCGGGCCGCCTCGGCCGCGTCGAGGGCGCTGAGGTGGCCGTGGTCGCTGTCGTCGGTCAGCTCGAGGGTGGCCTCGGCGAGAAAGAGATCGACGCCGCGGGCGAGGTCGACGAGGGCGTCGGTCACTCCGGTGTCGCCGGTGTAGGCGAGGCTGGCGTCCGCCGTCTCGATGCGGATCCCGCAGTTCGGTACCGCGTGGCGCAGCCCGTGCAGGCTGACCAGGCAGTCGCCGATCTTGAAGGTCTCCCCCGGGTCGTACTCGCGGACGTCGAAGGCGACCTCGAACGCCTTGTCCAGCAACGGGATCGTCGCGACCGGAAATAGTCCGGCCAATGTCCGGAAGGTGTCCAGGCCGCCCCGTGGAAGGTAAAGCGGAATCGGTTCGCTGCGCGTCGGAATGTCGCGTGCCGGCAGCGTCGGGAATCGCATGGGATACCGGGTCCGGCTGGCCAGCAATGCCTTCCCCACCGGCAGGAGATCATAGCAGTGATCGGAATGCAGATGACTGATCACAATACCGTCGAGCACCGCGGGATGCCCCAGCGCGCTCAGCGCCGTCGCGGCGCCGGGGCCGCAGTCCAGCAGCATCTTCGTCTCCGCGGTGCAGACGAGGTAGCTGGAGCTGCACTGACCGCCGGTCGGCATTCCCGACCGGCAGCCCAGGACGGTCAACCGCATACGTTCATCCGTTCATCTTGATGTTCCGCTCTTGGTGTTCCGTTGGGAACATTCCGTTGGGAACATGTGGAACATTCGGCGCCGGGGTGCGCGAGGATTTCCGCTGTCATCCGCGATGCTGCTGGGTGGCGCCGTCGCCGGCAATACGGAACTTTCGAACGGACGATTGCCCCAGCCAATCGTCATCTACACGCGCCGCCGTCGCCGAACGGCCCGTGACGAAGAACATCGGGTCGGTCCGGCGGCGGGGGCCCGAAGGTGCCGGGGGGTGCGGGCTCAACCACCGGAAGCCGGCTGCCCGTCGTGGGCGAGGACCGGCACCTGCGGCGCGGCAGGCGCGGGGACGGCGTCCTCCCCGAAGGGACCCGCGTTGTCCAAGCTGCGCAGGAACGCCTCGACGACGGGCGGCGGGTCGGGGTGCCAGACCACCTGCACCCCGACGGTGGGCACCGGCTCGACGAGCCGCACGGCCGCCAGGCCCTTGCCGGGCACGAAACCACTGCGGACGGACGAGGCGAATCCCACGACCGACTTCGTCGTGACGATGATCCCCGTGGCACCCGAGTCGTCGACCTCGTCGGCGACCGTCAGGCTGATGCCCGCCCGGCCGGCCGCGGCGAGGATCGCGTCGTGCATGGCGGGGCTCTGTTCCCGCCGGAACAACACACACCGTTGACGCGCGAGCTCCCGGAACGACGCCTGCTGGCGGTCGGCCCACGGATGGTGGTGGCCGACGATGGCGACCAGCGGCAGGGTGAGAATCCGTCGCGACTGCAGCCCGACGGCCGGCGCCCCGCCGAACACGAGCGCCACGTCCACCTTGCGGTCGTGCAGGGCGGCGAGCGTCGGTCCGCTGCGGGCCTCCCAGAGAACCGTGGAGATGCCAGGGTAGTCGGCGCCCAACCGGACGAGGGTCGGCTGGAGCACCCGCTGCCCGGCGGGGAAGTTGAAGCCGATGGTCAGCACGCCCACGCGGCCCGAGGCCGCCTCCCGGGCCGCCGACACGGCCCGGCGCGCGGTGTCGAGGACCCGCCGGGCCTCGACCTCGAACGCGCGGCCGGCCGCGGTGAGCCGCACCTCGTGGGAGGTCCGGCTAACCAGTTCGACACCGACCTCCCGTTCGAGGCGCTGGAGCTGCTGACTCAGCGACGGCTGGGCCAGGTGCAGCCGGGCCGCCGCCCGCCCGAAGTGCAGTTCCTCGGCGATTGCGAGGAACGAGACGAGATAGCGGAACTCCATGCGGGTCTCCACGGCACCTCCCCGCAGAAAAATATCGTTCCGGAATACCGGCGGCGAAATATAAAAAAAACGGACGGTGAAATTCCCGTGTTGATTGGCCGCCCAGCCGATCATGGATGATGGCCGCGGATCATCGCCAGCGGGCTGGGGCCATGGGTTACCGGCCCACCGGGCCCGCCGGACCCACCGATCTTTTGTTGATCATGATAGCCGAGTGGGCGTCAACACCGTTGATTATCTTGCTCGGGGTGAGGGAGGACCGGCCGGGCACCAGACGGCTGGCTCGGAATCGAACCGCCCGCGGCGGACTCTCCCCCGCCCGCCGCGGACCGCGTCACCGCCGGGGACGGGGACGCCGGCACCCCCGCGGGCGACCTCCTAGACCGCTGGTCCGGCTGCCCGAGAAGGTCTGCTGCCATGGGATGAGCGTGCGGCCCGCCGGGTTCATCGCGGTTTCACGGCAGTTTCAGGTGCCGGGTCCGTCCCGGCAATCGCCGGGGCGCCGCGTCTGGCAGCCTGGCGGTGTGTGGTCACCGTGGGGCGGGCTGCGCTCCATGGGCCGCTCCATGGGCCGGTCCGTGGAGCGGTCCGTGGGCCGGCTCGTCGACTCCACCCCGCCGTCCCGGGCGCGCGACGTCGACTTCCTGCGCCTGGCGAGCGTCTGTGTCGTGGTGCTGTGGCACTGGGCCCTGTCCATCGACCACTTTCGCGGGGGCGTCCTCGTGATGCCCAATCCGATCGCGCGGATACCGTTCGCCTGGCTCGCGACCTGGCTGCTCCAGGTGATGCCGGTGTTCTTCGTCATCGGTGGCTTCGCCCACCTGGCGGCCTGGGACGCGGCCGGTCGCGCCACGGGGTCCCCGCGCGATGATCCCGCGCGTCCCTGGGGCCCGCGGGCACGGCGCTTCCTGCGGGGGCGGCTGCGCCGCCTGTTGCCCCCGATGGCGGTGTTCGCCGTCGTCTGGGCGGCGGTCGACGCCGTCCTGCTGCTCGCGGTCCCCGACTACCCGGGTCTGCTGCGCTATGGACGGGCCGTGCTGGTGCCGCTGTGGTTTCTCGCGGCGTACCTGGGGGTCATCCTGGTCGTGCCGGTGACCGCGGCGGTCCATCGGCGGTTCGGCCGCCGGTTCATCCTGCTGTTGGGCGCGGTCGTGGCGCTCGTCGACCTGGCGCGGTTCGGCACCGGCAGCACGGTGTTCGGCTATGTCAACACCGGTCTCGTCTGGATTTTCGCCCACCAGCTCGGGTATTTCTGGCGGGACGGCGTCCTGCGCGGGCCGCGGCGGGCGCTGCTGACGGCGCTCTGCGGGCTGGCGGGGCTGGCCCTGGTGACGACGCTCGACGAGTATCCGCGATCGATGGTCGCCACCGAGGGAGCCAGGCGCGGCAACATGTTCCCGACGACCGCTGCGATCGCCGTGCTCGCCGTCTTCCAGCTCGGTCTGATCCTGCTCGCCGCACCCGCCCTGAACCGGATGCTGGCCCGGCGCCGGCCGTGGACGGCGGTCGTCACGGGCAACGCCGTGATCATGACCGTGTTCCTGTGGCACATGACGGCCCTGCTGCTCGCGATGGTCACGATGCGGGCGGTCGGGCTGCCGATGCCCGACGAACCGACCGCGACCTGGTGGGCCGGGCGACCGCTGTGGGTGATCCTGCCCGCGCTCTTCCTGGCGCCGTTGATCGTCCTGTTCGCGCCGGTGGAGCGCGGGGCCGCGGCCCCGCGTGGACCGGCGCGCACCGGGCCGGACGACTGAAAACCTGGGTTAGCCAGTATTAACCAGGCGGGCACCGGCTGTCCCGGAAGGCGGTAATGTGCCGACCGTGTCCTTCAGCCTCGAAAAACCGCCGCCAGCAGGATCGCGCCGGGAGCGTATCCTCGCCGCCGCGGCCCGGTTGATGGCCGAGCGCGGGTACCACGGGGTGAGCATCAACGACATTGGCCGGGCCGCGGGCGTCTCCGGGCCGGCGTTGTACAAGCATTTCCCGAGTAAGCAGGCGATCCTCGGCGAACTGCTGATCGGCATCAGTGAACGCCTGCTCGCCGAGGGCACCCGTCGCGCGGCCGCGGCGCCCAGTCCGGACGGCACGCCCAGTCCGGACGGCACGCCCAGTCCGGACGGCACGCTGGACGCGCTCGTGCGCTGGCACGTCTCCTTCGCTCTCGACTCACCCGAACTGATCCGTATTCATGATCGCGACCTGACCAGTATGAACCCGGCCGACGCGCGCACCGTGCGCCGGCTGCAACGCGGCTACGTCGAGCTCTGGGTCGCCCAGCTGCGCGCCCGCAGCCCCGAACTCGCCGAGGGCACCGCCCGCGCCGCCGTCCACGCCACCTTCGGCCTGCTGAACTCCACCCCCTACAGCGCGGTGACGATGAGTCGGCCGCAGCTGGCGGACCTGCTGCACCGGCTCGGCCTGGCCGCCCTGCTCGCCGCGGGAGCGCGGCGCCCGGCACCCGGGCCGGCCGCCACCCGCTGATGATCTTTCGCGGGGTGCCGGCGGTGTTCTCGCGAGCCTCGTGACCTACAGACCCAGTTCGCGCGCGATCAGCATCTTCTGGACCTCGCTGGTGCCCTCGCCGATCTCCAGGATCTTGGCGTCCCGCCAGTGCCGGGCGACCGGGTATTCGTTCATGAACCCGTAGCCGCCGTGGATCTGCGTGGCCTCGCGGGCATTCGTCACCGCCGCCTCCGAGGAGAACAGCTTCGCCATCGCCGCCTCCTTCTTGACGGGCAGGCCGGCGAGCATCCGGGAGGCCGCGTCGTAGTAGGCGGCACGGGCCACGTACGTCCGCGCCTCCATCTCGGCAATCTTGAAGGCGATTGCCTGGTTGCGGCCGATCGGCGCGCCGAATGCCTCCCGCTGCTTCGCGTATTTCACGCTCTCGTCCACGCAGGCCTGCGCCAGCCCGACGGCCAGCGCGGAAATCGCGATCCGGCCCTCGTCCAGGATCTGCAGGAAGTTCGCAAAGCCGCGGCCGCGCGCACCGAGCAGATTCTCCGCGGGCACCCGCACGTCGTCGAAGGTCAGCGGATGGGTGTCGGAGGCATGCCAGCCGACCTTCGAATAGGCCGGACCGGCGGTGAAGCCGGGGGTGGGCACCGGCACCAGGACGGACGAGATCTCCTTGTGTCCGGCCGGGGTCCGCCCCGTGACAGCGGTGACGGTGACGAGCCGGGTGATGTCGGTACCCGAGTTGGTGATGAAGGCCTTCGAGCCGTTGATAATCCAGTCGCCGCCGTCGAGCCGGGCGGTGGTGCGGGTGCCGCCAGCGTCGCTGCCCGCGTCTGGTTCGGTCAGCCCGAACGCGGCCAACGCCCGCCCGCTGGCGAGCGACGGCAGCCACTCCTCCCGCTGCGCCGGCGTGCCGAACCGGTAGATCGGCATCGCGCCGAGGCCAACCCCGGCCTCCAGCGTGATCGCCACCGCTGAGTCGACCCGGGCCAGCTCCTCGATGGCCAGGCAGAGGGCGAAGAAGTCGGCGCCCTGCCCGCCGTACTCCGCCGGGAACGGCAGACCGAACAGGCCCATGTCGGCCATCTGCGCGACGACCTCGTACGGGAACGTCTTCTCCTCGTCGTGCCGCGCCGCCCCGGGGGCGACCACCTCGCGGGCGAACGCCTCCACGGCCTTGCGCAGGGCTTCCTGCTCCTCGCTGAGCCGGGTGTCAGGCATCGCTGTCCTCCCCGTCGTGGAAGCGGCACCCGCTACCAGGGCGTTCAGGGCCACCAGGGCATTCAGGCCAGGATCCGGCGCCGGCGGGCCTCCGAGACCGATTCCCCGCGCCGAGCGACCCCGAGCTTGGTGTAGATGCTCTTGAGATACCACTTGACGGTGTTGATGGTCAGACCGAGGTTACGCGCGATTTCCTTGTTCGACAGTCCGCGGTCCAGCAGACGGAGGATGTCGATCTCGCGGGCGTTGAGCGGCTCTTCGGGAGCGGGGTTCCGCTCGGCCGGGCGATCGATGATGGGGATCGCCGCCCGTTCCGCGTCCGCGTGGGCCGTGGCGAGCAGCTTGGACAGGTAGTCGGAGGGCACGGTGGGCAACTCCACCGGCCACCGGCGGCACCGGCTCGCGTCCCGCAGCTCGCCAATGATCTTCAGGAGTTCCGGGCCGGCGTCGGTAACGGTGCGCACCAGACCGCAGCGGGCCCCGGCGACGACGGCGGGCACGAGGGTGCGCAGCGCGGTGTCGGTGTCGCCGGTCAGCGAGTGCACCACCGCGAGGTCGATACGCGTGGCCGTTTCGGCGTACCGCCAGGCCACGGAGCTGCTCTCCTGGTGCATCTGGGACAGCAGCCGCAGGGCACCGTCGTAGTCGGCCTGGGCGGCCATGACCCGCGCGCGCATCGCGAGCTGGTAGTGGCGGGTGGCCATGGCGATGCCGTCGCCGCCGCGGGCGACGTCGTCGCTTTGGCGGGCGAGCACGTTCTGGGCGCGCCCGAGGTCCCCACGGGCCAGGTGCAGCCGCAGGCGTTCGTGATCGACGGCGGCCGACAACCGAGGCAGGACGAGCTGGCTCGCCGCCTCGCTGCCCTCGTCGAGCAGGTGCCAGACGTCCTCGATCTCACCGCGCAGGGTCTTGATGCGGGCCAGCGTGGAGTAGGTGGCGATCATGAGATCGGCGACGCCGCTTTCGGCACCGAGCTCGTGGCACTCCTCCAGCAGCCGCTCGGCGGCGTCGATGTCGCCCCGCTCGTAGTACAGCCGGCCCAGCAGCGCGCCGGCCAGCCGGGCGGCGTGCGAGCGCGGCCCGGCGGCTTCGCGGGCGAGGGCCACGGCTTCCCGGTACAGGCGTTCGGCGGTCACCAGGTCAAGCTGGGCGAACGCCGCGAGTCCGGCGAAGCAGCGCCCGTACACGCCGGCGAAAGGCCCGCGGGTGGTGTCGTGGAAGGCATTGGCCCACCGCTGCCGCGCCTGCGCGGTGTCGTAGGCGAAGGTGTGGATGTCGACGAAGGTCCGGATGTTGGACGACACTGCGACCAGCCACGGCCGGTAGCCGGAGTTCTTCGCAATGTAGGGGGCGATCAGGTCAGCGGCGCGGTAGATCCGGTCACCATAGACGTCGATGCAGGCCTGGACGACATCGGCCTCGCCGAGGATGTCCTTACCGGTGTCGCTGGTGTCGTCGGGTGTCAGGGCGGCACGCACGTGGTCGAGCGCGACCTGCGCGGGCTGCGCCCGTTGCAGCAGACAGTTGGCCCAGGCGATCGCGATCTGCAGCCGCGACCGGCCGGGCAGCAGCGCCGACGGCAACTTGTTGACCAGGCTGAGCAGGACGGCCATCCGGCTGTGCTCCACCAGGTGCATGGCCTGCCGCTCCACCAGGTCCACCGCCCCGGCGTCGTTACCGGCGGCCAGGGCATGGGTGACCGCCTCACCGAGCAGACCGTGATCAGCGAACCAGGCCGACGCGGTCCGGTGCAGGGTCACCACCCGATCCGCATGATCACGCTCCAGGCGGCGGCGCAGGTAACCCACGAACAGATGGTGGTAGCGAAACCACTCCCGATTGTCGTCGAGCGGCCGCAGGAACAAGTCCCGCCGTTCCAGCTCCTCCAACAGCGCCTGCCCCCGCCGCTGCCCACTCACCGCCGCCGCCAGATCACCGCAGAGCCGATCACAGACGGAAGTCGTGAGCAGGAAGTCGAGCAGATCCGCGGGCAGCGCATCGAACACGTTCTCGGCGAGATAGTCACCCAGGGAGTGATGCCGCCCGGAGAAACCGCGGATCAACGCCGACGGGTCGGCGCTGTCACGCAGCGACAGGGTCGCCAGCTGCAACGCGGCGACCCAGCCATCGGTACTCGACCACAGCCGATGCACGTCCGTGCTGTCGAGATCCAACTCGTTGAGCTCAAGCAGGAAGGCCGCGGATTCCCGATGGTCGAACCGCAGCTGCGTGGCGTCGATCTCCGTCACCTGGTTACGCACCTTCAACCGGCCCACGGCCGGCGACCGGGTCCGGCTGGTGACGATCAGATGCAGGTTGGCCGGACCCGCTTCCAGCAGGAACTCCAACGCGGCAACAGCCTGCGGGGCGTCGATGAGATGCCAGTCGTCGAGCACGATCGCCAATGGCCGCCGATGCTCGGCAAGCTGGTTGACCAGCTCGGTGAGCACATACCGCTGCGCGTCGTCGGAATGCCCCTCCAGCACCTCGACCAGGTCACCGCCCAGGGTCGGTTCGACCCGGCGCACCGCTTCGATGAGATGGCTGAGGAACCACACCGCGTCGTTGTCGTCCCGGTCGAGGCTCAGCCACGCCACCGGCACCCCCTCGGCGCGCAGCACCCGCTGCCACTGCACCGCCAGCGTGGTCTTCCCGAACCCGGCCGGCGCGTGGATCAAAGCCAGCCGCCGGGCCCGGCCATCTCGCAACACGTCGAGAAGCCGGTCCCGGCCGACCAGCTGGGTGTCATAGGTGGGTGCCTGAAACTTCGTGGACACGGCCAGCGTGGGACGTGCCTTGGTGTCCATCCAGCTCGCCTCGCTTCCGAGGGCTCCCCGCCCGGCTCCCCTGCCACGCGTTCGTGACGATACTCACACACCCTCGGGCTGATTTTCGCACTGGCCGCCCAGGCCGCAACACTTTGGGCGTCACCAACCGGGCCAGCCGGCCCGCAGCGCCTTCTTGTCCAGCTTGCCGTACACGGTGGTCGGCAGGGCCTCGACGACCCGCACGGCCTTGGGCTGCTTGTACCGGGCAAGCTCGACCCGACAGTGCGCCAGCAGCTTGGCCTCGTCGAACGCACCGGTATCATCGGGCACGACGAACGCCACGACCGCCTCACCCCAGTCCGGATGCGGCACCCCGACGACCGCGACCTGCCCAACCCCAGGACAGGCCGCCGCCGCGTTCTCCACCTCCGTGCTGTACACGTTCATCCCACCGGTGATGATCATATCGTTCTTGCGGTCCAGCAGATAGACGTACCCCTCGGCATCCATCCGCCCGATATCCCCAGTATGCAACCACCCGTCCCGCAGCGCCTTGGCGGTCTGCTCGGGCCGGCCCCGATACCCCACCATCGTGTACGGCGTGGCGGCGACGATCTCCCCGACCTGACCGCGGGGCAGCTCCCGGCCAGCCTCGTCGACCACCCTGACCGTGGCCATGACGACCGGCTGACCACAGCTGGCCAGCCGATGCTCCCCGTCAGGATCAAGACGATGATCCTCACGGCGAAGACGGGTGATGAAGTTCGGCGCCTCCGACTGCCCGTACAGCTGCATGAACACCGGGCCGAGCACCTCCAGGCCCTGCTCCAGCCGCTCCCGGGTGATCGGCGCGGCACCGTACAGGATGGTCCGCAGCGAGCTGAGGTCCAACGCGCGGCCCGCCGCCCGGTCAAGCACCCGGTAGATCATGGTAGGCACCATGAACGTGAAGGTCACCCGGTCGGCGGTGATCCGCTCAAGCACCAGCTCCGGGTCGAACCTGGTCTCCAGGAAGTGCCGGGCCCCCTTGAGCATCCCGGCCTGCAGCAGGAAACCCGCGCTGTGCGGCAGCGGCGACATCAACAGCAGCACCTCGTCGTCGAGCAGCCCCATCTCCATCACGTGCGAGAACAGATTGAGCGCGAGATTCCGCTGGGTGTGCATCACCCCTTTGGGCAGACCGGTCGTACCCCCGGTATAGACGATCAACCCCGGGTCGGTGGGTGTCGGGTCGACCTCCGGCACGGTGGTCGGCTGCCCGGCCAGCGCGTCGTGCCACGCCACCACCCCGCCCGGGCAGTCGTCCGGGTCGGCGACGGCGATGACCGTCTCCAACAGGGGCGGCGCGGAGTGCAGCGCAGCCGGGAGCATCCCCGCATCGGCGAGGACGACCCGGGCCTCGCTGTCCCGCAGAATGTAGTCGATCTCGCTGGCCGACAGCATGTCGTTGAGCGCCACCTTGACCGCGCCACACCGCAGGATCGCCTGATCCGCGACGATGTACTCGGGCCGGTTGGACATCATCAACGCCACCGACACCCCCGGCCCCACCCCCGCCGCACGCAGCCGGTGCGCGAGCTGGTTCGCCGCGGCCACGATCTCGCCGTACCCGTAGGTCCGCCCCTGATAGTGCAGGGCGGGACGCGCACCGAACCGGTCCAACGCGTCGACGAACACCGCCTTCAGGGTCAGGTCACTTTTCCCGGTGAGATCACTCATCGCACACGCT
>NZ_JDWE01000022.1:20549-77310 GCF_000685765.2 Frankia sp. BMG5.23 | reverse complement strand
GGCACCGGCGGCGGCGGCACCGGCGGCGGCGGCACCGGCGGCGGCGGCGGGGGCTGCGGGGGCTGCGCCCACCAGGACGGGAGAGCCGGCGCGGGCAGAACCCGGGACCTCGGCACGATGTTTCGAGGTCCGCCTGGTGTGGTCATGACCTGGCTTCGGGGTAAGGGACCACACCGCCCGCCGCGGAGCCAGCTGGAGGTGCGGAGCCAGCTGGAGGTGCGGAGCCAGCTGGAGGTGCGGAGCCAGCTGGAGGTGCGGTCGCGCCGTCCGGCGTGACCGGGTCGGGCTGCGGCACGGCGCGTGGGGTCACGTGCCACTCGCGTTCCCGCAGCAGCTCCTTCACCGGTGCCAGCCGGGCGATGACGTTCTTGAACTCGCTGTAGACGATGTTCATCAGGCAGAACTGGACGAACCAACTCCGATGGCGGCGGATCGTGGGGTCGGCGAGGGCGTACGCGAACAACGCCTGGATCGGGCCCGCCATCGCCGAGAAGAGTGTGGCGACCACGTACAGGGAGACGTTCAACCGGAAACCGTGCCCGGACTGCGGGTGCAGCAGACCGAAGACGATCAGCGGATACATCTGCAGCGAAAGCCACGGATATATCTCGCGCCAGCCCAGCAGCCAGAGCAGGCCGAGTTTCTGGCGGGCGGTGAGGTCGGGTGAGCCGACGGCTTTCCACAGATGCCGCTGGGAGACCTGGTACCAACCCTGCGCCCAGCGCAACCGCTGCCGCCACAACGCCGACATCGTCGTCGGCGCCAGCTCGTAGGAGACCAGTTCCGGGTCTGCGACGATCCGCTCACCGCTCATGATGGTGCGCAGACTCGCGTCGATGTCCTCGGTCAGCATCGACCCGCGCATACGGGTCTGGTGCAGCAGGTCGGTCCGCCAGTAGCCGTTCGACCCGCCGAAGATCCCGAAACCATGCATCCTCGCCCGGCCGGGATGACTCACCGCATAGATCGACTCGAATTCCACGGCGACGGTGCGGCTGATCCGCGATGCCTCTCCGTTCCGGATCACGCAGTGCCCCTGGACGACCGCGGCCCCGTGCGACAGCCACCGCCAGGCCCGCCGGAAGGCGTCCGGTGCCGGATGATGATCCGCGTCGAAGACACCGACGAACTCACCGGTGATCATTGGCATCGCCGCGTTCACGTTCTGCGCCTTGGAGGTGCTGGTCGGCACGTGCATCGGGATGAAACGGGGATCGGAATCGGCGATCCGCGCGAGCGTCTCCTCCACGGGCAGGTATCGGGGAGTGTTATAGGCGAGGATGATCTGTAGTGGACCCGGGTAGTCCAGCCGGAGGAACGCCTTGACCGTGTCGACGATCGTGGCCGACTCGTTCGGCAGATACGCGGCGATGATGGCGCTCGCCGCCGGGAACGGCGCGGCGGGCGCGTCCGGGCACTTCTCCGGTTCGAGCGCCGACAACTGCTCCAGGTAGGTGGTGAGGGTAGTGCCGGCCAGCGCGATGGCCAGGAGTGCGAAGACGACGTGGGTCGGGTCGAGGCCCAGTGTGAACAGTGTGCTGTAGATCCCGAACGGGAGTCCGAGGCAGATCGCGGTCGAGACGACGATCTGGACGGCGTCGGACGGCCGCAACCGTGTGTGCAACGGGCGCCCGGAACGTCGCGGCTGGTTCTCCGCTGGTTCCATCTTCGGGTCGTAACAGACGGGGACCATGTCGAGCTGCCCTGCGGCGAGCCCCATGGCCAGCCGGGCCCGCCGCAGGGCGGTGGCATCATCGATGGTGTCGTCCACCTGGACGAACCCCGGAACGGGGGTGACCCGCAGACGCTCGCCGTTGACGGCGAAGTCACAGCTTGCGACCGTACGCACGATCTCGCCGAACGCCGCTTCGGCGGAGCGGCCCGGCCGCGTCGGCAGGACGACGACCACCTCGCCGGGGCGGCCCTGGCCGATGGCGGAGCCACGCCACCGATGCAGATCACCTGCCAGGGCGGCGACCTGATCGAGTAGAGACAGGCAGGCGCCCGGAGCGAGGCGCTCGCGCAGCCGGCCGAACTCGGCGATGTACAGAAGGCCGACGACGCAACTCCGGCCCGTCGATCGAGTACGGCTCCGGGCCTGCTGGACGGTCGCGATGGCGCGATCGTGGTGCTCGTGATGGTAATGCCGTCGTCCTGGCACCCGCATGACCCGCCGCCATCCGGATCCATCCGGGACGGCGAGGTCACTCGTTCCCGGATCCAGATCCACCACCACGTACTCCGGCGGCGGAACTGCCATGTTCGGTGTGTTGATCCCCCCCGGCGTCGGCCTTTCAGCGACCGTTTCAGCGAAATTCGCAGCCATGAACTGAACTCTCGCTAGATTCGCCGGATAATTCTAAGTCTTTTTGGTGTAGGGAGTCGGGGCAGCACTCCTCTCTCCTGGCCGGAAAGTAAATACCTGGGAGCGTGATTCTCTACTGGTTCAGCTTTATCGTGGCCGACACCATACCAGTCGGGGTTCGGGTGTCTGTTGGTGGGCCGTGCGCCAGGGGGAGACGATACGTTGCGTTAGCGGCATGCGAGTTAGATTTAACGTTCTGTTCATCCTTTGCGGTAATCATTCTTACCCGCGCGGATCGCGGACGATTCAGCGTCCGCGATCTCTGCGGGAACGGCGATAGGACGCGGCTGGACACGGCTGGACACGGTCGGGCATGACCGCGTGCGACCGGGCACGGAAAAGGCTCCCCGTTTCCGGGGAGCCTTATGTGCGTATGGTGTTGGTGAAGTTGCGCCATGCAATGAACAGTCTGAGGTCCGCGCTCTTCCCGCAGGTAGCGGCCATGATGGCGCCGCACCTGGTGACACTGTTGATCACGGGAGTGACCAGTCCGCCGAGCGGACAGGGGGTGCGATCTGTCAAGCTCGTAGCGAACGAAGCACGTCGAGGATCGGCGGTGGCGCGGGGCCGATCCTGCCGATCGGCAGGATCGGCCCCGCGCCGACTCACGCGCAGGCGCGCCCCGGTCGGATGGAAGGAGATGCTCGCCATGGCCTCGCGCTTGACGCGATCTGACGAGAAGGACGAGAAGGACGAGAAGATCGATCGGCGGGTCCGGGTGCTGGGGGAGCCGGTGGACTCCTACCCCCAGCTGCCGCCGGAGGTCGGCCGCGGTTCCATCCGCAGGATCACCGTTGTCGGCGAGCCTGTTCTGCACCGGCCCTGTAAGAAAATCACCGAGTTCGGGACCGCGGAGCTCGCTGCGCTGATCGATGACATGTTCACCACCATGTACGGCGCCGAAGGTGTCGGACTCGCCGCGAACCAGATCGACGTCGACGCCGCGGTCTTCGTCTATGACTGCACCGACGAGGACGGTGTGCGGCACGTGGGCCATCTGGTCAACCCCGTCCTGGAGGAGGCGCCGGCGGCGGAGCGCCGGCTCGTCAAGGGGGATGAGGGGTGCCTGTCTGTTCCGGGGGCCTACATGGAGGTCGCCCGGCTGGAGCATGCTGCTGTCCGCGGTCAGGACCAGCACGGTGCCCCGCTCCGCCTGGAGGGAACCGGCTATTTCGCCCGTTGCCTGCAGCATGAGACCGATCACCTGTACGGCAGCCTCTACCTGGACCGGCTGTCGAGCCGCGGACGCAAGAAGGCCCTCCGCGAGATGGAGGAGCGGACCGAGGAGATCTTCGCCCGCCGGGTCGAGGTGGCCGCGCGGCTCGGCAGGTAGCGAGCCACCGGCGCGCGCTACCTGTCCTGCGAGGAAGGCTACCTGTCCTGCAAGAAAGGCTATCCGTCCTGCGAGAAAGAGAGAGTCGGCGGTGGATGTGGTGTTGCGGCGGGCGGCCGAGGCGGCGACGGGCTTCATGCCCACGGAGGAGGGCCTGGCGCTCTACGCGGCGGCAACACGGGTATCGGCCGGCGGCCTGATCTGCGAGGTCGGCACCTACTGCGGTAAGTCGACCCTGTACCTGGCCGCGGCCGCCCGGACGGTGGGAGCGACGGTGATCACCGTGGATCATCATCGCGGGTCGGAGGAGAACCAACCCGGGTGGGAGTACCACGACGCCGATCTCGTCGACCCGCGTAGCGGCCGGCTGGACACGCTGCCCTTCCTGCGGCGGACGCTGGAGGACGCGGGCGTCGAGGACGTCGTGACGGCGGTCGTCGGCCGCTCCGAACGGGTGGGGCGATGGTGGTCGACCCCGGCCGACCTGCTCTTCCTCGACGGCGGGCACACCGAGGAGCAGGCCCAGGCGGACTACGAGGCCTGGGCCTGCCACGTGCGGCCCGGCGGTCTCCTGGCCATCCACGACGTCTTTCCGGACCCGGCGGACGGGGGCCAGGCGCCCTACCACGTCCTGGTGCGGGCGCTGACGGAGGGCTTCCGCGAGCTGTCGTGCGCGGGTTCGCTGCGCGTCCTACGCCGCGTCGACTGAGCGGCATCCGCATGCCGGCCGCTGCCGAGGAAGCCGGCGTTCGGCGGGCGTCACCACCTCCGTCCCCGTCCGCGGCTCCGTCCGCGACTCCGGAAGCCGCCTGCCGCCCTGCCGAGGCTCGTCGGACTCCTTGTCGAGGACACAGATCCCCTCGGGGAGGCCGTCGCCGCGGAAGAGGGTCTCGGTGACCCCGCCGGCCAACGTGTCGACCGCGAGGATCACCGCCGCCGCGGTCCAGGTCGACTGTTCGGCCGGCCAGAACGTCGCGGTCTCGAACTGCCAGCCCGTCCAGTAGCTCCCGTCGGCGTGCCGCAGGTGCTGCATGTCCGTAACCAGCTTGGTCGCCGCGGCGGTCTCGCCCACGAGATGCAGGGCGATGGCTAGTTCGCAGGTCTCGGCCCCCGTGACCCAGGGCTCGTCGGCCACGCAGCGGATGCCCAGACCGTCGACGACGAAGTCGTTCCACCGGCTGGTGAGCCGGGACCGACCCGCGGACCGGCGCAGCGCTCCGCCGATCACCGGGTAGTACCAGTCCATCGACCACCGGTCGCGGGGGGCGAAGTACTCTGGGTGAGCGACGAGGGTGTGCCGCAGCGCGCCGGTCGCCCGTTCCCAGGCCGGTGGCACCTCCCCGACCAGGGCTGCGAGCGCCATCCCGCAGCGCAGGCTGTGCAACGTGCTGGAGCATCCCGTCAGCAGGGCCTCGGGGTAGTCGACACCGTCCGACGACCGGGCCCACCAGATCTGTCCGGTCGGGCTCTGCATGTCGACGACGAAGCCCAGGGCTGCCTCGACGACCGGCCAGATCCTCGTGAGGAAGGCGCGGTCACCGGTGGCCAACCAGCGGTGCCAGGCTGCGGTGGCGACATAGGCGCACTGGTTGCTGTCGGCGAAGTCCTCCTTGACCGCGCCGCCGACGTAGCTCGTCGCCCAGGATCCATCCGGCCGCTGGTTGCGACACAGCCAGGCCCACGCGGCGTCGGCGGCGTCGACCAGGCCGCCGAGGTCGAGGGCCATGGCGCATTCGAGGTGATCCCACGGGTCGGTGTGGCCACCGGGATACCAGGGGATGGCGCCGTCCGGCTCCTGGACGACGGCGATCGCGGTCGCGGTCGCGGTGAGCGCCTCGGGGGTCAGGACCGGAGCAGACTCAACCGGCCGCACGCGTTACCTCCGGTTTCCTCAAATACAGCACGATGCTCTTGCCGATGATCGGATTGAGGGCCCGCTCGGCGAGCCGGGTGATGCGGGGACGGCGCATCATGTCCCACACCAGCAGCCGGTGGTAAAGCCGCGTCGCCGGATGGTCGTCGTCGTGGACACCGACGAGACACCGCAGCCACCAGTACGGGGCGTGCAGGGCGTGTGCGAAATGGGTGCCGGCCGGTTCCAGTCCCACCGCGATCAACCGGTCACGAAGCTCGTCCCGGCGGTAGATGCGGACATGGCCCCCCTCGACGCTGTGATAAGCCGTCGACAGGCTCCAGCACACCTGCTCGGGGAACCGGTTCGGGACGGTGACCGCCACCCACCCCCCGGGCCGTAGCACCCGGGCGATCTCCGTCATCGCCGCCGTGTCGGCGGGCAGGTGTTCGAGCACCTCGGCGGCGATGATCCGGTCGAAGGTGCCGTCGGCGAACGGCAGCGCCAGCGCGTCACCGCGCACTCCGGCGGCCTTCGCCTTGGGCGGAGCCTGTCCCTCCAGGGCCATCGCGGCGAGCATCGCGTTGACGCCGGCGACCTCGCCGGCGGAGTGGTCCAGCGCGATGACCTCGGCGCCCCGTCGGAACGCCTCGAACGTGTGCCGTCCGGCGCCGCAGCCCAGGTCGAGCAGCCGGCAGCCCGCGGAGACGGGAAACTGGTCGAAGTCGACGGTCAGCATGCGTCGGCCGTCAGCCGGTCAGCGTCGACGACGCCGGTGCGGACGCCGCGGCGCCGGGTGTGACGGCGCCGGGTGTGGACAGCGGTGCCGGCGTCCACTGGGCCGCCGGTCCCGGGGCCGGGGCCGGGGCCGGGGAGGTGGGCGTCCCGCCGACCGCCGCGATCCGCTCGGCGTACCAGTCCGCGGTGGCCGCGGCGGCCGCCCGCCAGGAGAACCGCGCCTCCACCCGGCGGCGCCCGGCGGCACCCATTCGGGCCCGTCGTTCGGGATCATCGAGCAGGGAACCGATGGCGTCCGCCAGGGCTCCCGCATCCCCCGGTGGGACCAGCAACGCGGCCTCCCCGTCCGGACCGGCGACCTCGGGCAACGCCCCGGCGGTGGTGGCGACCAGCGGGATCCCGCAGGCCATCTCCTCGACGGCGGGCAGGCTGAACCCCTCGTAAAGCGAGGGAACGACCGCGACCTCGGCGGAGCGCAACAGGTCCACCAGCTCCGGTTCCGGCATGTTGGAACGGAACGTCACGGCGTCGGCCAGGCCCAGCTCGGCAACCTGGCGCTGGGCCGTTCCCCCTTCGCGGACCTTGCCGACGCAGACCAGGTGCGCCGAGCGATCCACCCGCAGCTTCGCGAGCGCCTCGAGCAGGACAAGCAGGCCCTTAAGCGGAACATCGGCGCTGGTCACGACGACGACACGGCCCGGAACCGCCGGATTGCCCGCGGGCGCCGGCGTGAAGACGTCGGCGTCGACTCCCAAGGGAACCGTGCGCATGACCGTCGGGGGGAGGTTCATGTCCGCGATGATCTCTCGCCGGGAGCTCTCCGACGGGATGACGATGCCATCCAGCCCCCGCGCGACCCGGGCCTGCATCGGGAGGAACGAGTACCACCGGCGCAGGCCCAGCCGGGAGGTGAAGGTGGTCGCCGCGGCGAGGTGCAGGCGGCGATCGACCGTGATCGGATGATGCACGGTGCCCACGACCGGGATCCGGTACGGGCGCAGGGCTGCCCGCAGCGCCAGCAGGCCGTATCCCAGCCCCTGGTTGTCATGGACGATGTCGAACGGCGGCCGACCCCCGGATGCCCTGGGGCGCAGGGCTTGGCAGGCACGCAGGCTGAAGGCGAGCGGCTCGGAGAACTGGCCGGTCCGCATCATGGCGAACTCGACGACGTCCGGCAGGCCGTGGAACTCGGCCAGTCCGGGCCACCGGAACGGGTCGGAGTCCCGGTAGAGATCAAGGCTGGGCAGTTCGGTGAGGCCGACACCCTCCTCAAGCACCGGGTACGGCGGCCCGCTCACCACCTGGACGCGGTGCCCCAGGGCGACCAGTTCGCGGGACAGATGTCGGACGTACACACCCTGGCCACCGCAGGTGGGCAGACTCCGGTACGACAACAACGCAATCCGCAACTGTGCGCCCTCCGTCCGTCTCGGGCCATGTCCTGGTTCCTCGACGTCGAGGGTGGCGCCGCTTCCTGGCACATTAGGATATTGAGTGCCGATCTTCACTGAAATGGGCCGACACTGTGTCCTGGCCGTGTGCCCTGCGTCACATTAGGACTCTTCGTCGTGAGTCCAAGATCTGCGGCAACGAGGGAGACTTGCCCATCCAGAGGGTTTTGTGTCCGCTTTATCCCGCAGGCGCGGGGATCTTCCCGGATCACCGGTGGACGGTTTATGCAGCCGGGAGTCGTCCCTGTGGCGTTGCCCGCGACCTCGCGCAGCACGTCGGCCCGGGCCCGCTCTCAGACCTCGCCGCCACCGACGGCCCGACCATCCCACCGGGCACGGCGAGCGCCGAAGGCGCAACACGGGGGGTCAGGGGGCTTGGCCCCTCGGCCAGCATAACGGGCACGGCGAAGCCGCCCAGAGGGCGGCGATCATGATTGGCTAGCGCGTGGACCTAGGTGGACTTGAACCACCGACCTCTTCCTTATCAGGGAAGCGCTCTAACCGACTGAGCTATAGGTCCGTGCTGCGAGTCCAAGAATACAGGACGGCGGCGCAGGAGCGGGACCGCCGCCGTCCCTCCAAGCTACTGATCACTCAGAGTCAGCTCGACGCCGCCGATCATCTCGGCGCAGAGGTTGTAGAGCAGGGCACCGAGCGTGGACAGCGCGGTCATGAGGATGACGTTGATCGCCCCGATGAGCAAGCTGATCTGCATTGCCCGGCCGAACGACAGCCATCCTCGGATGTCGGTGCTGCTGCTGTCGGTCAGGGTATCGGCCGCGTCGGAGACGCTGTCGAACACGCCGATCGAGTTCAGGACGAACCACAGCACGGCGATCGCGACGAGCAGAACCACAAAGACGCAGAGGGAGAACGCGAAGCTGACCCGGGTCACCGTGAGGGGATTGACCTTGGACAGCTTGAGCTTGGCCCGCCGGCCCTGACCGGGCGGGCGGGCGGAACCGGACGAGCCGGGACCGGACCGGCCAGGGGAGTGACCGGCACCCGCCCGCTCAGCGGAGACCGGCTCGAACTGGTCGTCGAGCGCACCGGGGGAGGTCGTGGTCACGCTGTTCAGAGCACCCGTCGTCGTGGTGGTACCCGCGGACTCCGGCGCCGCGAGCGGCCGGTCGTAGGCCGCCGTGGGGCCGGCACCGCCGGACCTCCCCCCCGCCGGACCCGGCGGGGCGGGGCGTACCGGATCGGGGGCGGGCATGCGCTCGGGCGCGGCACGGTTCCTGTCGGGCTTCGTGGTACGGCTCCTCGTCATGCTGGGCGGGCGGACCAGGGAGATCGTGTCGGTCTCCCGTGGCCGCTCGGCCGGGGGCTCCACGCGAACTGCCGGCCCCCCTGGCGTGGCTCGACCGGGTCCGGGTGGCGCCAGGCCGAGGGACTTCGCCGGCGACGATACGGCGGCCGGGCCGAGTTTCCGGGTAGCCGAGCCCGCCTCGTCGGAGTGGGTTCCAGCGGCCCCGGTACGAGCCGACCCGGATGGGGACACCGACGACGTTCCGCTGGCACGTCCCGTGGAGGTGCCAGCCGAGGACCCTGCGCCCGACACACCCGACGCGCCCGCGGAAGAGGTGGACAAGGACCGCGAGGACAAGGGGGACTTCGCCCCGTCGGGGACCGATCCGGAGCGGGACGCCGCCGAACCCGCCGCACCCGAACCCGAACCCGCCGAACCCGACGCCGACGAGCCGGGTTCAGCCGAATGGGCTTTTGACGACCCGGCCTTCGACGACCCAGTCGAACCCGTCGGCCCCCCGGCGGAGGACTGCGGCGGGTCCGCCGCGCCTCCGGCCGGGCCGCGGCCGCCCTCCCGCTCATCCACGGGCCGACCGGACCGCCCGGGCCGCTGGAAGAACGGATTACCGGACTCGGGCCCATCGCCGGCCGCGGGCACCTTCACCGTCTCGCTGCCGGCGTCCTCCCCACGGCCGTCCCGCAGCGACAACGAGCGGCCCGCGGCGTCCGCCGCGCGTCCCGACGCCGGGCCGGCGCCGGCCCGGCGGCCGGCTTCCGAATCACGCCCGGCGGAATCGGAAACACCAGCGGAACCCGCGGAATCCGGGCCCGCGGAATCCGGGCCGGAGGAGCTCGCGCCTCTGGCCGCGCCGCCAGCACCGGAGGAACCAACGGAAGCGGGTCTCACCGTGGACCGTGGGCCGGCCCCGTCCCCCCCGCTCGGCCGGCGGGACTGCTCGGTGGCACGCGATCCCTCCGCCCCGGCGGCCGAGGAGGGGCCGCGGTAGACCGCCGACCGGGCTGGCCGGTCTTCCTGACTGTCACTCACGGACTCTCCCGGTTCAGTCCTGACGGTGTGCACGGGTCCCGCGCACACCCGTCCCCTCGGGCGGCGTCGTTCTCGGCGTGGGTGGCCACGACCACGAGATCGTCAACCTCTCGGGGCTCGCTCTCAGCTTTCCTGGGGCCCGGCGTCGATACGAGCGTCGGTGTCCTCCGCATCAGCATTACGTGCGACTCCGACAACCTGCACCCCGGACTCCAGATCGATGAGCCGGACTCCCATGGTCTGCCGCTGCGCCCGCCGTACATCCTTGGCAACGGTCCGCAATACGCCCCCGTTGGAGGCGATGGCGTAGAGCTGGTCGTCGGGATCGACGACGAGTGCCCCCACCAGACCACCGCGAGTCGAGACGATCTTAGCGGTCAGCACGCCCTTGCCACCACGACCCTGCACCGGGTACTCGGCCAGCGGCGTCCGCTTCGCGTATCCACCGGAGGTGGCGACGAGCAGATCCGCCGTCGTACCCGGCACGACGACGTCCATGGACAGCAGTTCGTCCTCGGCATCGAACCGCATACCGATCACACCCGAGGTCGCCCGGCCCATCGGCCGCAGCTGCTCGTCGTCGGCGTGGAACCGGATCGACTGGGCGTTACGGCTGACCAGGAGCAGATCGTCGCCGGGCGCCACGAGCCGGGCGGCGATCAGCTCGTCGTCGTCGCGCAGATTGATCGCCACCAGGCCACCGGCCCGGTTCGAGTCGAAGTCATGCAGCGCGGTCTTCTTGCACAGCCCGCGCTTGGTCGCCAGGACCAGGTAGGGGGCGGCCTCGTAGTCCTTGACCGCGATGACCTCGGCGATCCGCTCGTCCTGCCCGAAGGCCAGGATGTTCGCGACGTGCTGACCCTTGGCCGACCTGGCCTGCTCGGGCAGCTCGTGCGCCTTCGCCCGGTACACCCGGCCCTTGTTCGTGAAAAACAGCAGCCAGTGGTGGGTGGTCGTGACGAAGAAGTGCTCGACGATGTCGTCCTCGCGCAGCGCCGCGCCCTGCACGCCCTTGCCGCCGCGGCGCTGCGAGCGGTAGAGGTCGGTCTTGGTGCGCTTGGCGTAGCCACCGCGGGTGACGGTGACGACCACATCCTCCTGGGCGATCAGGTCCTCGATGGACATGTCGCCCTCGAACGGGACGAGACGGGTCCGCCGCTCGTCGCCGAACTTCTCGACGACCTCGGCGAGCTCCTCGCCGATGATCTGCCGCTGCCGGGTCGGCGAGGCCAGGATCGCCTCCAGATCGGAGATCTTCGCTCGAAGTTCGGCCGCCTCGTCGATGATCCGCTGACGTTCCAGGGCGGCGAGCCGGCGCAGCTGCATGTCGAGGATGGCGGTGGCCTGGATCTCCGACAGCGAGAAGCGTTCCATCAGCTGGCCGCGGGCCACGTCCGCCGACTCGGCGTTGCGGATGAGGTTGATGACCTCGTCGAGGTGATCCAGCGCGATCAGCAGACCGTCCAGGACGTGCAGCCGCTCGCGGGCCTTGCGCAGCTGATAGCGGGTCCGGCGGACGATGACGTCGATCTGGTGCTCGACGTAGTAGCGGACCATCTGGTCCAGGCGCAGGGTACGCGGCACGCCGTCGACGATCGCCAGCATGTTGACGCCGAAGGTGTCCTGGAGCTGGGTGTGCTTGTAGAGGTTGTTGAGCACGACCTTGGCGACGGCGTCGCGCTTGAGGTCGATGACCAGCCGTTGGCCGATGCGCGCCGAGGTCTCGTCCCGGACGTCGGCGATACCGGTGACCCTGTTGTCCCGGACCAGTTCGGCGATCTTCTCGGCGAGGTTGTCCGGGTTCACCTGGTAGGGCAGCTCGGTGACGACGAGCTGGGTGCGGCCCTTGTTCTCCTCGACGTTCACCACCGCCCGCATCCGGATGCTGCCGCGGCCGGTACGGTAGGCCTCCTCGATGCCGTTACGGCCGACGATGAGCCCCGAGGTCGGGAAGTCCGGACCCTTGATCAGGCCGATCAGCGCCTCAAGCAGCTCGGAGTCGCTCGCGTCCGGGTGGTCGAGTGCCCACCGCACGCCCTTCGCGACCTCGCGCAGGTTGTGCGGCGGGATGTTCGTCGCCATGCCAACCGCGATGCCGCCGGCGCCGTTGACGAGCAGGTTCGGGAACCGGCTGGGCAGAACAAGCGGCTCCTGCGAACGCCCGTCGTAGTTCGGGGCGAAGTCGACCGTCTCCTGGTCGATGTCACGCAACATCTCCATCGCCAAGGGCGCCATCCGCGCCTCGGTGTACCGCATGGCGGCGGGCGGATCGTTGCCGGGCGAGCCGAAGTTGCCGTTCCCGTCGACCAGCGGGTAGCGCAACGACCAGCCCTGCGCGAGCCGGACGAGGGTGTCGTAGATCGCCGTGTCGCCATGGGGGTGGTAGTTACCCATGACGTCCCCGACCACGCGGGAGCACTTGAAGTATCCGCGGTCGGGGCGGTAGCCGCCGTCGTACATGGCGTAGAGGACCCGGCGGTGGACGGGCTTGAGCCCGTCGCGTACCTCCGGCAGCGCACGGCCGACGATGACCGACATGGCGTAGTCGAGATACGACCGCTGCATCTCGACTTCGATGCCGATGGGCTCGATGCGGTCGCCGGGGGGAGGAGGTAGGACGTCGACCACGGGGTCCTTCCAGGGCAGTGGGAGCAGTCGTCAGGGCGGGACGGGCGCCCCGGGCAACGGGGCCGGGTGGACCCGACGGCGGGCGGGATCCGGAGCCCTCCGTTCGCCGGGCCGGACCGTCGGGATCGCCGCGCCCGGACCGACCTGAGGGGTCACCCGACGACCGGTCCGAGGCACGCGACACGGCCGGGTCAGATGTCCAGGAAACGCACGTCCTTGGCATTACGTTGGATGAAGCTGCGACGCGCGTCGACATCCTCACCCATGAGCACGGAGAACAACTCGTCGGCGACCGCCGCGTCGTCGAGCGTGACCTGCAGCAGGATGCGCCGGTCCGGGTCCATGGTGGTGTCCCACAGCTCGGTGGCGTTCATCTCGCCGAGACCCTTGAAGCGCTGGATGGCATCCTTGGGCAGCTTGCGCCCGGACTCCACCCCGCGGGCGACCAGCCCGTCGCGCTCCCGATCGGAGTAGGCGTACTCCCAGTCCTCCCTACCCCATTTGATCTTGTAGAGCGGCGGCTGCGCCAGAAACACGTGACCGGCCTCGACCAGCGGGCGCATGAACCGGAACAGCAGCGTCAGCAGCAGGGTCCGGATGTGCTGGCCGTCGACGTCGGCGTCCGCCATCAGAACGATCTTGTGGTAGCGCAGTTTCGCGATGTCGAAATCGTCGTGGATGCCGGTACCCAGCGCCTGGATGAGGGCCTGGACCTCGGTGTTCTTCAGAACGCGGTCGATGCGGGCCTTCTCGACGTTGAGGATCTTTCCTCGCAGCGGGAGGATCGCCTGGAACTTCGAGTCTCGACCACCCTTGGCCGACCCACCCGCCGAGTCACCCTCGACGATGTACAGCTCGCACCGCTCGGGATCGGTGTACTGGCAGTCGGCGAGCTTGCCCGGCAGGCCGGTGCCGCCGAGCAGACCCTTGCGCCGGGTCAGATCGCGGGCCTGACGGGCGGCAATGCGGGCCCGCTGGGCGTCGAGCGCCTTGCTGACGATGGCCCGAGCCTCGGTGCGGTTGACCTCGAACCAGTCCTTGAGCGCTGAGTAGCACATCTCCTGGACGAACTTCTTGGCCTCGGTGTTGCCGAGCTTGGTCTTGGTCTGGCCCTCGAACTGCGGCTGCGCGAGCTTCACCGAGATGATCGCGGTAAGGCCCTCCCGGATGTCGTCGCCGGAGAGCCGCTCGTCGCTGTTCTTGGCCCCCGCCTTCACCGGCTTGAGCAGGTTCTGGTCCTTGGCGTAGGCGTTGACGGCGCTGGTCAGCGCGGCCCGGAAGCCCTCCTCGTGGGTGCCGCCCTCGTGGGTGTTGATGGTGTTCGCGAAGGTGTAGACCGACTCGGTGTAGCCGCCGTTCCACTGCATCGCGAGCTCGGCCTCGATGCCCACGCCCTTCGACTCCAGCGAGATCACGCTGCGGTGGATGGTGTCCTTCGTGGCGTTGAGGTGACCGACGAAGTCGACCAGGCCGTTGGCGTACTTGTAGGTGACCGCCACGCGTTCCTCGTCACGCTCGTCGACGAGCGTGATCGACAGCCCCTTGTTCAGGAAGGCCATCTCCTGCAGGCGGCGGGAGAGCGTCTCGTACTTGTACTCGGTGGTCTCGAAGATCGTCGGATCCGCCCAGAAGGTGACCGACGTCCCGGTCCTGCGGGTGGTACCGGTCTTGGCCAGCGGCTTGTCCGGGCGGGTCGCCACGTACGGCTGGAACCAGACGTGCCCATCCAGGTGGATCTCCACGTCGAGCCGGGTGGACAGCGCGTTGACCACGCTGACGCCGACTCCGTGCAGCCCGCCGGACACCGCGTACGATTTGCCGTCGAACTTCCCGCCGGCGTGCAGGGTGGTCAGCACGACCTCGACGGCGGGCCGCTTCTCGGTGGGATGCATGCCGACGGGAATGCCACGGCCGTTGTCGGTGACCCGCACCCCGCCGTCGGCAAGCAGCGTCACGGTGATGGTGTCGCAGTAACCGGCGAGCGCCTCGTCCACCGCGTTGTCCACGACCTCGTAGACGAGATGATGCAGTCCACGCTCTCCAGTGGAGCCGATGTACATGCCCGGACGCTTGCGGACCGCGTCAAGACCTTCGAGAACCTTGATCGAACTTGCATCGTAGGCCACGCGGCGGGTCCCCTCGTTCTGGGCGGAAGTATCCACCAGTCTACCCGGCAACCCGCCATAGCGGACGCAGGGAGCCCCCTGGCGTCTGCGCAGCGCCACGCACATGGGGATGGCCAACCCCCCCTACCGGACCGACTCCCCCGACCGCCTTGGCGCGCCTCCACGACTGTCACCGACACCGCGATCCCGCGGAGCCATCATGATCGCCCCAGCCGCACCGACGGATACCACAGGCACAATCCAGGCGCCAAGGGGCACCGAGAGCACCGGGAGCACCGGGGTGTCAGGCGGGCAGCAGCCGAACGGCCGGCCTCAGCCATAGGTGTCGCGGGGCCCTCGACCGCCGGTTCGGATGGACCCGTGCCGCCAGGACGGCGCCGTCGGGCCACGCACGACGATCCGGCGGACCACGTGTGGACCGAGCTCCCGGTGCAGGATGCCGAGGAGCTGCCGGGACAGCATGCGCAGCTGGGTCGCCCAGGCCGTCGACTCCGCGACAAGTTCCAGGTCTCCGTCGCGCAGGGACACCGGGGTGCAGTGGTCGGCGATGTCCGGCCCGACGATGGCATCCCATCGGGCCAGGACGTTCGCGTCGCTCGCCTGAGCCTTCCAGCCACGGGCCGCCAGCAGCCGGTTGATCGCCGTCCCGAAACCGACCGGTTCGCGCCATTCCCGGCCGGGCGGGGCGATGCCCGGCATCCGCGGTCGGCGGGGCACCTGGTCGTCCGACGGGTCGGCCCGCCGGGCACCGAGGCGGGTCCGAGAGCCCGGGCCCCACGGGCCGCCCGTCCCGGTGGCGCCGGTGGAGGCGTCCTCATCGGCCCACGTGCCGCCGTCGGCACCCGGCATCCCGCCACCGCGACCAGTGCCGGGCCCGGCCGGACCGGGCCCGGTCGGGTGGCGGGCGGTGTGGCCGGCGCCCCACCGTCCCCGCCCACGCTCCCGCGCGTCCCGTTTGACCTGGGCGAGAATCTCCCGAGCCAGGTCCGCTCCGTGGGCTGCGGTGCCGTCCGGCCCCTCGGTCTTCCCGCGGCGCCCGGCCCCTCCCCGGGACCGCCCGGATGCGGTGGATCCGGGCACGGTGGATCCGGGCACGGTGGGATGGTCCCGGGGGTCCGGGCGCTCAGTGGGCATGCTGGACCTCTCCTCCGGCGACGGCGTACCGCACCCCGGTCAGCTCTGTGGGAACGTCGGTTTCGACCGCGGCTGTGACCAGCACCTGCTCCGCGGAGGCGACGAGTTCCGCGAGCCGACCGCGGCGGCGCGTGTCCAATTCGGCGAAGACGTCGTCCAGGAGCAGGACCGGCTCGCGGTCATCGGCACGCAGCAGGTCGAACGAGGCCAGCTTGAGCGCGAGGGCGAGGGACCAGGACTCGCCGTGACTCGCGTAGCCACGGGCCGGGAGCCCGTTGATCGACAAGAGCAGATCGTCGCGGTGCGGACCGACCAGCGTCATCCCCCGTTCGACCTCCCGTGGCCGGGCGGCCTCCAGATCGGCGCGGATCGCCTCCGCCAGCATGGTCCGATCCGGTGCCGCCGGATCCGGCCGACCCGCGCCCGGCTGCTCTGGCTGGCCCGGTGGACCGGGTGGACCGGGTGGACCGGACGCATGCAAGATGTCCGGGAGGGTGACGCTGGAACGGTAGTCCAGCGCGGTAGCGGACTCGGCGCCGGCGACGGCCTCGTACGCCGCGGCCACGGCCGGCCGCAACGCGTCGACGAGTGCCAACCGCGCGGCCAGCACCTCGGCGCCATGCGCGGCCAGGTACCCGTCCCAGACATCGAGGGTGCGCAGATCTCCCTGCCCCCCAGCTCGCCGGGCCGTCCCGGCGGTGCGTAGCAGGGTCGATCGTTGTTTGAGGACCCGGTCGTAGTCGGCGAGGACCGCGGCCATCCTTGGGGTCCGGGCGATCAGCAGCTCGTCGAGGAACTGACGACGCTGCGCCGGATCCCCCTTCACCAGGGCCAGGTCCTCCGGGGCGAACAGCACGGTGCACAGCAGACCGACGATGTCACGCGGCCGGGCGACGGGAGCCCGGTTCAACCGGGCCCGGTTCGCCTTTCCCGGAACGATCTCGATCTCCACCAGCGCGGCCCGGTCACCCCGGACGATCCTGGCGCGGATGACCGCCCGAGACGCGCCGTCACGGACCAGCGGGGCGTCCCCGGCGACCCGGTGGCTGGCCAACGTGGCGACATAGCTGATCGCCTCGATCACGTTGGTCTTCCCCTGGCCGTTACCACCCACGAAGGTGGCCACTCCCGGACCCAGAGTCAGGTCAAGGGCCGGGTAGGAACGGAAGTCGACGAGGGACAGGTGCGTGAGGTGCACGTCACCCGTGCAGGCGGATCGGCATCAGCAGGTACCGGTAGTCGGGGACCTCGCCGTCGTCGTCGGCCTTCCCGGTCAGGATCGCCGGCTTGTTCGCCGCCACCGCCGGGTCCTCCGCGCTGGCGAAACCGATCCGTACGACGTCCGACTCCAGCGCCCCGAGTGCGTCGAGCAGGTACGACGGGTTGAACGCCACGGACAGCTCCGGTCCGTCGTAGGTCACCGGGAGGGTCTCCGTCGCCTGCGCCTCACCGCCCGTCCCGGCCTCCAGCACGAGGTGGTCCGGGGAGAACGTCAGCTGCACCGGTGCGGTCTTCGCGGCGACCAGCGCCACCCGTTTGACGGCCTCCTGCAACGAGGCGATCTCCAGCTGCGCGATCAACGGCGAACTGTCAGGCAACAGCTTGCGGTAGGGCGGGAAGCTTCCGTCGAGCAACCGGGTCGTCGTCTGCCGGGTCGAGCCGGCGAAACCGGCCAGCGTCTCGCCGGAGGGGCCGGTCCCGAGCGCGATGGATACCTCCACCCCCGAACCCGACAACGACTTCGCGGTGTCGAGCAGGGTGCGGGCCGGCACGAGAGCGACAGTGACCGGTGTGGGCGGGGGGCTGTCCACACCGGTCACGCCGTCCTCATCGGGCCCGGCGGCTGTCTCCGACGGCCGCCACTTCAACGTCCGCACGGCGAGCCGGTAACGGTCGGTCGCGGCGAGGGTGAGAGTGTCCCCCTCGATCTCGATACGGACCCCGGTGAGGACCGGCAGCGTGTCGTCACGACCGGCCGCGATCGCCACCTGTGAGACCGCCGCGGCGAACGCGGATCCCTCGATGTGCCCCGTGATCGGGGGCATGGCCGGAAGGGCGGGATAGTCGTCCACCGGCAGCATCGGCAACGCGAACCGAGCATTGCCACAAGTGATCACCAGGCGGGTGCCGTCGATGCCCAGATCGACCGGTGCCGCGGGCAGCGCCCGGGTGATCTCCGCGAGCAGTTTGCCGTTGACGAGCCCGCGCCCCTCCTCCGACACGGTCGCGTGCACCGTGCACTGGGCGGCCACCTCGTAGTCGTACGCGGCGATCTTGAGTATCGGTCCGGTCGCGTCGAGGAGCAGGCCCGAGAGCACCTGCAACTGGGTGGTCGGCCGGCTCGGCAACGTGCGTGCGGTCCAGGCGACCGCTTCGGTGAATTCGTCCCGTTCCACCCGGAACTTCATGGTTAGGCCTCCTGTCGTTCCCTCCGGTTGTTCGGAGTCACCCCGCAGGGAACACCGACCAGCATCTCAGAGTGCCAGCAGGCGCCGACGAGCGGTCGGCCGTGCCCCGGGCGCTTGCCCGGGGCCGAGTCGCGGCACGTAGGGCTCTCGGAGCCGCGCTCGAGCCGTTGTCCACACCCCCTAGTACTAAGAGCTTTTGATCATTCTTAGAAAGATCTAGTTGGTCGTAGTAGTAGGGGGTGTGGATACTGGGGATAACCTCTGTTTCTGCAGGTCAGAGGGGTTGTTGGCCGGTGCAAATCTTGTGGGTGGATCTGTGCATGCGCGCAGTGGTTATCCCCAGGCCCGATCTGCGTCCACAAGGACCACGTTGTCCCTCCACAGGCCATCCCCGAGTTGTCCACAGGCTGTCCACTGCCACTCCACCGTTCCGACCGCAGGCTGTCCACAACGTTTTCCACAAGCTGTGGGCGGAACCACCCCGTGGGCTCGGTGAGGTCGTCCCCGGTTGTCCCCAGCCGTCCGTGGTTGTCCGGGGTCGTTTGGGGAAGTCCTGCCCCGCGGCGTCCGGTTCCTGCGCCACGTGTGACACCCGGCGAGGCGTCACACCCCACCTTCGGGCGGCAGCCACCGGTCCGCGGGACGTTCCGGCCGGGGGGAGGTAGGAGGAACCGTGCTGCCCGGCGGTGGTGCTGCCCGGCGGTGGTGGGCGGCGGTGGGCAGTGGGCAGTGGCGCTAGGCCTGCCGGGCCTGCAGACGGATGCGGTTTGTCAGTTCGGTGACCTGGTTGTAGATCGCGCGCCGTTCCGCCATCAGACCGCGGATCTTGCGATCGGCATGCATGACCGTCGTATGATCCCGACCCCCGAAGTGCTGGCCGATCTTCGGTAGCGACAGGTCGGTCAGCTCCCGGCACAGGTACATCGCGATCTGACGGGCGGTGACCAGCACGCGGCTACGTGAGGTGCCGCACAGGTCCTCCATCGAGACGCCGAAGTACGCCGCCGTCGCGTTCATGATGGCGGCGGCCGTGATGTCGGGATTGCCGGCATCGGGGATGAGATCACGCAGCACGATCTCGGCGAGCGTGCGGTCGACGTGGGACTTGTTCAGGCTCGCGAAGGCCGCGACCCGGATCAGCGCCCCCTCCAGCTCACGGATGTTGCGCTCGATGTGCGTGGCGATGTACTCGAGGACATCCGGGGGTACCGGCAGGCGCTCCGTAGCCGCCTTCTTCGACAGGATGGCGATGCGCGTCTCGAGGTCGGGCGGGGTGATGTCGGTCATCAGCCCCCACTCGAAGCGGCTGCGCAGCCGGTCCTCCAGGGCCGAGAGTTGCTTGGGCGAGCGGTCGGAGCTGATCACGATCTGCTTCTCGCCGTCGTGCAGGACGTTGAAGGTGTGGAAGAACTCCTCCTGCGTCCGTTCCTTGTTCTCCAGGAACTGGATGTCGTCAACGAGCAGGACATCGATGTCACGGTAGCGCCGCTGGAACGCCTGCTGGCGGTCGTCCCGGATCGAGTTGATGAAGTCGTTGGTGAACTCCTCGGAGCTCACGTACTTCACCCGCATGTTCGGGTAGAGCTTGAGTGCGTAGTGACCGATCGCGTGCAGAAGGTGAGTCTTGCCGAGCCCGGAGTCCCCGTAGATGAAAAGCGGGTTGTAGGCCTTCGCGGGTGCCTCGGCGACGGCCACCGCTGCCGCGTGGGGGAACCGGTTGCTGTCGCCGATGACGAACGTCTCGAAAATGTAGCGGGGGTTCAGCCGGGCCTGGGCCGGTTCGGTCTCGTGCGGCGCCGCATCGCGTCCGAGACCCGCGCTGACCCGTACCGGTGGTGTTCCCTCGGTGGCGTCGGGGAAGGGCAGTTCGCCGTTCACCAGTGCCGCCGGCGCCGGCGGCACTGGTGCCGGTGCCGGCGCCGGCACCGGCACCGCCGACGAGCCCGGGCTCGTCGGCGGCACCGGGGCTGCGGCGGCGCCGGTCGATCCTGATCCGCTACCCGCGTTCAACGCCGAACCGGAGGCGGGGCCCGAGCCCTGGCCGGGTGTGGTGTCGCCCCTGGCATCCACCGGCCGTACGATCCGGATCGGTCCGCTCATTGGTTCCGGATCGGGCAGGTGTTCGACGGTGACCGCGACCCTGATCTCCCGCCCATAGGCTGTGGACAACGCTGTGGACAAGAAGGGGCGCAGGCGCGAGTCGAGGAGATCCTTGGTGAACTCGTTCGGCGCGGCCAGCAGAGCCGTGTCCTGGACGAGCCCGAGGGGGCGGGTCAGCCGCAGCCAGGCACGCTGCTGGGCGGACAGCGTGCCGTCGGCGACCCCGGCGACGGCCTGGCTCCACACCGCGGCCAGGTCCGGGTCACCCGAAGGCTCGTCCCCGAACGGCAGACCGGCGACGGAGTCGGCGCGGAGGTTGGACACGGGGGCTCCTCGGGCAGTTCGGTACGGTTTGCGGGTGGTGCTGCTCCCCGCGTGCTGGAGGTGCGCCGCGGCTGATGCGGCTGGTGATGTGGTCCCCGGCCACCGAGCGACCGAGGGGCCTCGTCGCGATGGTTCTCCACATCGTCGTCCACAACCTGTGCATGGACACGACACGGCATGCGGCGTGGCGCAACCGGCTCGTTCCCGGGGATGAACCTGTATTAGTGAGGTCATTCGAATCCGCTTCAGGTCCCCCCGTTCCGCCCTGGCCCCTCCGCCGACCGCCCTCTCCACAGGCGTTTTCCACAGGTCAGGGTGCACCGAGCCGGTCGTTCTCACCGAACGCGGGCATACCTGACGCCGTCTGGTGCCCGCCCCGAGTGAGACGTTGCCACCAGGATCGTAAGGCGCGGCCCGAGCCGCCGTGCCGGGGCCGGAACGTATCCGCGGTGGCCGCGCCGCGTCCCTGCCCCATCGTCGGCGGCACCGAGGGCCCGCCACGGCAGTGTGGCATTCCACGGCCGCCGGACGGATGCCGGCCCGCCGCGGCCGCGGTGCGCTCGCACCTTGACCTCCGGTGTGGTGCCGTCGTGTCCGGGTTGCCCTGGCGGCGACCGGGTGATGACCGAATGATGGTGGTGCGGCCAGCGGCGGCCGGCGGCCGGCGGGCCCGGAGCCGCCGGCCGCCGAAGGCCCCCTGCCCGGCAGCGATCCCTCGCCGCCGGACCGTCCGAGGCACCGCCCTGTGTAGGCTAGGCCGAACCGCGGTGTTAGACCGCTTCGTTTGTCGTGGGATCTGCTTGTCAGGACCGTGTGGTGCGGCCCACTCTCCCTCGGCGGCGAAGATCACCGCCCGCGTCCATCTTGCAGACGGAGTTCTCACGTGAGTAAGCGCACCTTCCAGCCGAACAACCGTCGGCGGGCCCGCACGCACGGGTTCCGACTGCGCATGCGGACTCGCGCGGGCCGCGCGATCCTGTCCGCCCGCCGTCGTAAGGGCCGCAGCGAGCTCTCCGCCTGACGGCGGGTTCCCGCTGGTCCTGCTGGTACCCCCGCCGGTCATGCTTCCTGAGGGCTCTCGCGTCCGAACCCGGGACGAACATGCCCGGGTGGGGACCATGGGTCGGCGAACCCGATCCGGTCCGCTTGTTGTCCACAGCCTGTGGACAACAAGCGACGATCCGGCGCGGGCCGGCTTCGTGGTCGGCCGCCGGGTGGGGAAGGCGGTCGTGCGTAACAGGGTGCGGCGCCGGTTGCGGGAACAGGTACGGGTTCGGCTGGACACGCTCGCGCCAGGGACGATGCTGGTCGTGCGTGCGCTGCCCGATGCGGCGACGGCGAGCTCCGCGGAGCTCGGCCGTGCGCTGGACACCGCGCTCACCAGGGTGGCCCGGCCGGCGGGTGCCAGGCGCCCGGATGGGCGTGGACGATGACCGCCGGGACGGTGCTGGTCGTGCTGCTGGCCACGGCGGCCGTCGTCGACCTCCTGCTGGCCTCCCGGATGGTGTGGCGCCGCCTGCCGCGGGTCGCCCGCAACGCCGACGGCGCGGTACGCGGTCCCCTATCCTGGACCTTTGCCGGGCTCGTGCGGCTCTACCGAGCCGGCTGGTCGGCCCGCAACGCCGGCCTGTGCCGGTTCGAGCCATCCTGTAGCGCCTACGCGCTGGCCGCGGTGCGGCGCCACGGGGGTGTGCGTGGCGGTGTCCTCGCCGTCGCCCGGTTGCTGCGCTGCCAACCGCTCGCGGCAGGCGGCTACGACCCCGTGCCGGGAACGGATCCGGGTCCGGGAATCGTTCGGAGACCCAGGGGCGCGACGGCCGACCCCGGCGGGCCTCCCGACGGTCGGAGCGCGGGCGATCCGGCCGTCGCCGTACCGCCCGTCCACAGGCATGGTCCCCCGTCTCCCAGTCAGGGGATGCGGGCCGAGATCGTCGGTTCCGGTCGTGGACCGTGGGTGTGAGGAGTCAGACCGTTGTTGGATCCCCTATACCACCTCGCGGCGAACGCGATCGTCTTCTTTCACCGGGGATTTGCGCCGATCTTTGGTGCTGACAGTTTCTTCTCCTGGGCCTTTTCGGTCGTCCTGCTGGTCGTCTGCGTCCGTATTCTGATCTTCCCGCTGTTCGTCAAGCAGGTGAAGTCGCAGCGGACGATGCAGATGATGCAGCCCCGGATCAAGGAGATCCGGGAGAAGCATGGGCACGACAAACCCCGCATGCAGCAGGAGATGATGGCGCTGCAGCGGGAGCACGGAAACCCGCTCCTCGGCTGCCTCCCGATCTTCCTCCAGATCCCGCTGTTCATCTCGCTGTTCCACGTGTTCACCCACCTGGCGCCGATGAACGAGGGTCCGAACCACTCGCTGGTCTGGCGTCCCCGGGTCGGGCTCTCCGCAGACCAGGTGGAGCAGATCGCCTCGGCCAAGGTGTTCGGCATCTCGCTGGCGAGCAAGTTCACCTCCGATGGCGATTTCTCGCACTTCCTCGGCGTCGACAGCACGCACGTCAGGATTCTCGCGATCGTCCTGATCGTGCTGATGGGTCTTACGACCTTCCTCACGCAGCGCCAGATCATGGCCCGCACCGGGCCGCTCGACCCGCAGCAGGCGATGGTGCAGAAGGCGCTGCTCTATGGCTCCCCGCTGATGCTCGCCTTCTTTGGTTTCCGTTTCCCGATCGCTGTGCTGCTGTACTGGCTCACCACCAACCTGTGGAGCATGGGCCAGCAGTTCTTCATCATGAAGAAGATGCCGCCGATCAAGCCCGCGGATGCGAACGGCCGGCTGCCCGGTGCCCGTCCGGCCGCCGGCGGTGCCGTCACCCCCGCTCGGCCGGCTCCCGGTGTCCGAGCCGGGGCGAAGTCGAAGAACCGCCCCCGGTCCGCCTCGGTGACCCCGACCAAGGGCGGCGATTCCGGTGCCGCGGCGGCCGGTCGGACGTCCTCGACGGCTCCCCCCGGCACCCGGTCCCGTAACGGCACCTCGACCGCGAGCCGTACCACGACGACCCCGAAAGCGGCGACGACCCCGAAGAGCGGTAAGGCGGGGGCGCCGGGCGGTCCCGGGGCCAACGGCGTCTCGGGCGGTGGCGTCTCGGACAACGGCGTCTCGGACAACGGCGTCGCCGCTACCACGGCCGCATCCACGGGGCGCAGCGCGGAGGCGAAGACCAGCGCGGCGGGCCGCAGGAACGCCCCGGGCAAGAATGCCGGGCAGAGCGCGGCGAGCGGGCCGACGGCGCCCTCCGACGGGGAGAGCACGCCCCGGCCGGCACCCGTACCCGCCGGAGTGCGGCGCCAGGTCGGCGGCTCCCGACCCGCGAAACGGCGCGGCAAGAGCAAGCGGCCCGGTGGGCGGCGTTGATCCGGGAGACGCCGTTCCCGACCGACCGGCAGGCAGGCTGCCGACCCGATTTCGTCATCGAGTGGCGGCATCCCGTAATCTCTGCTCCGCTGTCCCCGTTCCCCTGGAGAGTCGCTGATGACCGGTTCGGCACCTGAACTGGCTGTGGATGGAGCCGGAGCCTCCGACGAGCACGCTTCCTCGGACGAGACCGCCGGCACGGAGGATCGGCGTCTGTCCGATCTCGAGTTGGAAGGCGAGATCGCCGCCGACTACATCGAGGGTCTGCTCGACATCGTCGACATGGACGGTGACCTCGACCTCGACGTCGAGAGCGGCCGCGCCGTCGTCGCCGTGGTGGGCGAGGGGCTGGACAAGCTCATCGGGGCGGGCGGCGAGACGCTGGAGGCGTTGCAGGAACTGACCAGGCTCGCGGTGCTCCAGAAGACGGGCACCCGCAGCCGTCTCATGCTCGACGTCGGCGGCCATCGCGCCCGGCGGCGGGTCGAGCTACGCAAGATCGCGATCGCCGCGGCGTCGCGTGCCATCACGCGCGGTGAGCCGGAGAAGCTGGCTCCCATGACGCCGTTCGAGCGCAAGGTGGTGCACGACACCGTCGCCGGGATCGACGGCGTGCACAGCGAGTCCGAGGGCGAGGAACCCGGCCGCCGGGTAGTCATCCTTCTCGGCTGACCGGCGCCGACCGATGGCGGGTCGGCGCCGGCCGACGCGTTCCCTCGTGCTGGCCGCCGCCGTGGGTGTCGGCTTGGCGGCCGTGCTCGGCGTTCTGCATGCCTATCTGACCAGACCCTTCTGGTACGACGAGATCTGGCGCGCCCACTTCGTCAGCGAACCGGCGTCCTCGTTCTGGCCGGAGCTGACCGTCGCCAACACCCCCTCGGCGCTGGGTTGGTTCGGCCTGACCCGGGTGGCCGGCGAGCTCCTCGGCTGGCACAGCTGGTCGCTCCGGCTTCCCGGGTATCTTGCCGTGCCCTTGCTCGGTGCCGCGATCGTCCTGCTCACCCGCCGTTTCACCGGCCTGGTCGCGGCGGTGTTCGCCACGTGCTGGCTGTGCCTGAACGTGACCTTCTTGGATCTCGCGACCCAACTCAAGCCGTATTCCGTCGAGGCGCTGGCCGCTGTCTGCATCGTCCTCGCCTGGTCGACCGGATCATCTCCGCGGCCCTCGCTGTCCCCGTGGCCTGCACCTGTCACCGGCGGGTTCTCCCGTGCCCGGCTCCTGCGACGCACCGCGGCGGGCCTGTTGGCCCTGACCGCCGTGCCCGGGATCTTTCTGGTGCTGCCGTTGGCGACCGCGGAGGTATGGCGCGGTCCGGCGCGGCGCTGGCGACTGGTGGAATGCCTGCCCGCGGTCGCCATCAGCGTGGCACACACCGTGTTCTTCATCGGGCACCAGTCCAGTCAGCGTCGCGGCGACTACTGGGATCGCCAGTTCATTGCCGGTCGTGGGCCGGTCGAGGCCGTACGCTTCATCGTCGATCAGATGCGAGCCTTCATTACCGGTATGCCGCCCGGCATCGACCGGTTCGACCCGAGCCTCATCCATGCGACGGTGCCCGGGGGACCGGTTGTCTCGGTGCTGCTCGCCGTGGCGGTGTCGATCGCCGGCCTGACCGGCGTCCTCGTGCTGGCGCGACGACCGGACGGCAGGCTGCTCCTCACCGCGCTCGGCGGAGCCCAGGTGCTGATGCTGGGAGCGAGCGCCGCGCGGTACTGGCCGTTCGGGCCGACCCGGACCAACCTCTTCGTCGTGCCACTGATCGTCGTTGTGATCGTGGTGGGCACCCGGCGGCTGGTGGCCCTGTTCGTGGCGGCGGTGCGACCTCGTATCCCCGCCGCCGGGCCTCAGCCGGCCGTACCGGCACCGATGGCCGCGACCCCGACCCTCCCTACCGGAGGAACCGTAACCAAGCGGTCACGATTGGATGTTTCCGGTGTCTCGCCGACGTCGAGCGCCAGCGCGAACACGATTTCTCCGACCGCCGTGCTGCCGTTGGCCGGCCTCGCAATGATCATCTTGCTTGGTGTCCCGCTCCTGGGAACCTCGCTGTCGGGAAGCGGGCAGCTCTGGGATCATCGGCACCGGACTCGTGGCCTCGATCGGATGGTCGACGCGGCCATCGCGGCCCGGCAGCTGCACCGCCCGGGAGACCTGGTGGTGGTCGGGGGTCGCCTCGCCCGGCCTGGCTGGCTGTACGCGATGGAGGCGAGTGACGACCCGGCGCGTGAGCCGGCAGCTCTCCCCAGCGCCGGCGCCGGGCGGGTACCGGCCCGGGTACCACGGCAGGACACGATCTTCTTCGGCGCTGCGGGTACCTCCCTGGTCGGCGAGCTGGCGAACCGCCGGGTCCCGCCGACCCGGCTGCTCGTCTTCCTCTTCGACGCGGAGCGCCCGGCGCTCGCGCCCGACCTGGCCGCGCTGCCCCGGGCGGGGTGGTGCGCCGGCCGTGGCTGGCAGTTCCCCCTCACCGGAACGCTGACCGTCTTCGATCGCTGCGCCGGCGCCGCCCCGCGACTCGATCGGCCGCGGCGGACCGTGGTGTCCTACCGGACGACCTGACATCCGTCCCCGGGCCGGAACCGTGCCTCCCGCGGGGGGGGGGGGGGGTGGCGGCGGGAGCATGTCGAGGCCGGCGGGGATGCTTGTCGGGTGCGCGGTCTTCTGACTTCCTCGTCCTGTCCAGCCTTCTGGTCCTGTCCGGCCTTCTCGTCCTGTCCGGCCGGGTCCACGGATCCGGTCTTCCACCCACCCGCTGCCGGCGGTCACCTGGTGATGCCCACGGTCCCAACCCGGCTCGGCTCGATGCTGTGGCCGGTCGAGGTGACGCAGGCGGCCCGGCCGGCGCGGGCTGGTCGCACGGCACGGCGGAGGATCCGGCCATGACGGGTCTCCCGGATGCCCCCGAGGTGCCCCCCGTCGCGGTGGAGATTTTCGGCACGCGGACCGAATCCGCGGCGCGCTACGTCGAGTTGCTGGCGACCGACGGGGTCGAACGCGGGCTGATCGGTCCGCGTGAGACTGACCGGCTCTGGGACCGCCACGTACTCAACTGCGCGGTCCTGGCCGACGTGGTCCCGGTGCAGGCCGATGTCGTGGACGTCGGCAGCGGCGCGGGGCTGCCGGGTATCCCGCTGGCGCTCGCCCGCCCGGATCTGCGGGTGGTGCTGCTCGAGCCGATGGAACGCCGGTGCCGATTCCTGCACGAGGTTGTGGCGACCATAGGCCTGGAGGACCAGATTTCTGTGGTACGTGGCCGCGCGCCAGATGCCGGAATCGGCCCGGACGGTCGTAGATTCGGGATAGCCGTAGCCCGCGCGGTCGCTCCCCTGGAGCGGCTGGGCGCAATCCTCTTTCCGATGCTACGACCAGGTGGTGTCATGCTGGCGATGCGCGGTTCACGGATCCTGGAGGAACTGCAGGACGCGCGCAGCGGTCTCGGAACTCAGGGTTGGCATCCCGTGGATGTCGTGAGGTGCGGGGAGGGGCGGGTGGAGGAACCCGCCCGTGTCCTCCGGGCCGTACGTTCATCCCAGCGCACCCGGGCCGAGAGCAGGGGAGGGCGCGGCGACGGTGAGCGGCACGATGGCAGACAGGTCAGACGGACGTCACGGGATTCACTCCGATCACGGGAGGTCGGTCGTGACCAGCCGACACGTGGACAGTCTCGTTCCACGTGAAACAGCGTCGGCGGGCCAGGGTGGGACCAGGAGTGGGGGCTTGCGGGGCTATGACTCCGCGCTCCCCGCACTGGACCTGCTCGATCCCTCGACCCCGATCGGAGCGGCGGCGGCAGCAGCAGTGGAAGCACTGGCGGTAGAACGACGACAACCATTCCCTCGCCCCACCCGGCGGCGCATCATCTCGGTCGCCAACCAGAAGGGCGGTGTGGGGAAGACGACGACGACGGTCAACCTGGCGGCGGCGCTGGCATCTCATGGCTCCCGGGTCCTGGTGATCGATCTTGACCCGCAGGGCAATGCCTCGACGGCGCTCGGCGTCAACCATCACTCCGGGGTCCCCTCGATCTACGAGGTTCTGGTGGGGGATCGGCCCCTCGACGAGGTCATCGTGAAGTCCGCCGAGGCGTCGGGGCTGTTCTGCGCGCCCGCAACGATCGATCTTGCCGGCGCGGAGATCGAGCTGGTGTCGCTGGTGGCGCGGGAGAATCGGCTTCGGCGGGCCATCGCGAGCATGCAACGGGACGTCGACTATGTTTTCATCGACTGCCCGCCCTCTCTTGGGCTGCTGACCGTCAACGCCCTCGTGGCCGCCCGTGAGCTGCTCATCCCGATCCAGTGCGAGTACTACGCGCTGGAGGGCCTCGGCATGTTGCTGCGCAACGTGGAACTGGTGCAGGCGCACCTGAACCAGGAGCTGCGTCTGTCGACCATCCTGCTCACGATGTACGACTCCCGGACCAGACTGGCCGACCAGGTCGTCCATGAGGTCAAGGAACACTTCGGGGACCGGGTGCTGTCCACTACCATCCCCCGGAACGTGCGTCTGGCGGAGGCGCCGAGCTATGGGCAGTCCGCGCTGACGTACGATCCGACGTCGCGCGGCTCGCTGTCCTATCTGGCCGCGGCGCGCGAACTCGCGGAACGGGGTCGGGACTCGAATGGAGCGGCGTGATGAGTGCTCGGCGCAGTGGTCTGGGGCGAGGGCTGGGGGCACTCATCCCGGTTGCTCCTCCTCCCCTCGACGGTCAGGCGGGCACCGCCTCGGCTGACTACGCTGACTACGCCGACTACGCCAGTGGCTACGGCGGCCGGGGGACGAATCGCGGCTCCGGCGACGGCACCGGGCCGCTGCCCGTACACGGGGCGACCTTCCGCGAGATCCCCGTCGAGTCGGTCAGCCCGAACCCGCGCCAGCCCAGGACTCACTTCGATGAGGACGCCCTCGAAGAGCTGGCGGCGAGCCTCCGCGAGGTCGGGCTGCTCCAGCCGATCGTGGTACGCGAGGTGGCCCCCGAGCGCTACGAGCTCGTCATGGGTGAACGCCGGTGGCGTGCATCGAAGATCGCCAAGCTTCCCCGGATTCCCGCCATCGTGCGGGAGACCGCGGACGACGCCATGCTGCGCGACGCGCTGCTGGAGAACCTCCACCGCCAGCAGCTCAACCCGCTGGAGGAGGCTGCGGCGTACGAACAGCTGCTCCGCGACTTCGGGGCGACGCACGAGGAACTGGCCAGTCGGCTCGGGCGGTCCCGGTCGCATGTCACCAACATGATCCGGCTGCTCGGGCTCTCGCCCGCGGTACAAAGGCGGGTGGCGGCCGGCGTGCTGTCGGCGGGTCATGCCCGCGCGCTGCTCTCGCTACAGGATCCGGACGCCCAGGACCGGCTCGCCACCCGCATCGTCGCGGAAGGTCTCTCGGTGCGGGCCGTCGAGGAGATCGTGGCACTGGACGACGAGGCCCCGCGTAAGCGGGCGTCGCGGGCACCAGGGGCCGCCTCACCGGCCCTGGTGAGGCTCGCCGACCGCCTCTCGGATCGCTTCGAGACCCGCGTGAAGGTGGACATGGGCCGCAGTAAGGGGAAGATCACGGTCGAGTTCGCCTCGATCGAGGATCTGGAGCGGATCGTCGCCGTGATGTCGCCGTCGGCCTCGGTCGACGGCTTGTTGGACTAGGCGTCCGGCTCGGGGTTCGCTCGGGGCTCTCTGGGCTTCTTGAGCCGGACGCGGATCGCGCGGTCCCAGGGCTGTGCCGGACTCCCCCGGGTGGCCGCGCGCATGTCTGCCGATGGCCCGCCGAGTGCCGGGCCATCGCCGTGCTCAGGGCAGATCGCCGTGCTCAGGGCAGATCGCCGTGCTCAGGGCAGATCGCCGTGCTCAGGGCAGATCGCCGTGCTCAGGCCAGATCGCCGTGCTCAGGCCAGATTGCCGGCCTGGCTGACCTTGCGCAGCATGCCCTCCGGCGTCATCGATCCCAGCAGACGTTCCAGGGCGACCTCGACGTCCTCTCGCCAGCTCACCGCGTTCTTCACCTCTAGCCGCAGCCGCGGCCATCGATGATGGGGCCGGACCGTCTTGAAACCGACCGCGAGGAGATAGTCGGCGGGCAGGATGCAGCGGGTACCCGAGTTCTGGAGGTCACCGAACGCTTCCACCGCCTTGAAGCCGCGGCGGATGACGTCCTTGGCGACGGACTGGACGAGGATCCGCCCCAGCCCCTGTCCGGTGAACTCATTGACGATCGACGCTGTCATGAGCAGCACCGCGTCCGGTGAGACCGGGCTGGTGGGAAAGGCCACCGATCGAGGCACGTAGGCCGGCGGAGCGAACATCACGAATCCGGCCGGGACGTTGTCGATATAGGCGATCTTTCCGCAACTTCCCCATTCCAGGAGAGCCAGGGAAACCCACGCCTCCTTCTCGAGGTCGGTGCCGCCGGCCTCCTCCGCGCGGCTCCGGGCCACCGGATCGAGCTCCCAGAAGACGCAGCGGCGGCAGGGTAGAGGGAGATCGTCGATGTTGTCCAGGGTGATGTTCGCGATGCGACGGCTCATCGAAAAGGCGCTCCATGGGTCGGCTACCGGGCCTCCGGCCGCCGAGGTCAACGTCGACGGATGCGGAGGCTGTCACGGAATCAGCCTAGGCTGCCGAGCATGAATCTTCCCCATCGACGCACCGGCCTCGTTTCACGTGAAACGTCAGCCTTGTCGATGGAACGCCTTGGTGGCCGGTCAGGTGCGGCTGGCGAGGCGGGGGACGTGAAGCTGGCCCGTCGGCGCGTCCTGCTCGGGTGGGAGAAAGAGTCGTTGGGCTGCGGCGAGCACCGCCTCGGCGACGGTTGCCCGGAATGCGGTGGAGCCAAGGGCCTTGGCGTCATGTTCGTTTGTCAGATATCCGAGGTCGAGCCGTACGGCCGGCATCCGGGTCCGCCGAAGCAGGCTCCAGACCTTCGGATGGGTGCGGCAGTCCAGCATGTCGGTCCGGGAGACGATCTCACGGTGGACGAGCTGGGCGAAGCGCTCACCCACGGCGGACGACCCGCGCGCGTTGCCGTAGTAGTAGGCCGACACCCCCTGGGCGCGCGGGGATGGACTGCTGTCGGCGTGCAGCGAGATCAGGAGATCCGCTTCGAGCTCGTTCGCCCGCGCGGCCCGCTCCTCCTCGCTGGGGGACTCGTCCAGGCCGTGGATGAGGTGCGCCCGCAGGCCCGAGTCGAGTAGCCGCGTGGACATCCGAGCGGCGAGGTCGGCCATGAGATCCCGTTCGCACAGGTTGCCGCGGACGATGCCCGGATCGTCGCCACCGTGGCCGGGATCGATGGCGACGACGACTCCGAGCAGCGAGGAGCCGTGGGCCAACAGCCGGACGGACTCCCGCAGCATGTCGGGCCGGCCACCAGTGACCGTGCGCTGCAGGCGTTTGAGCTCGCGCAGGGTGTGTGGCCCGCATTGGCCGTCCGGATCGAGACCCCGGTTGCGCTGGAAGTCGCGGACCGCGGACTCGGTGCGTGGCCCGAAGATCCCATCCGTGCGGCCGACGTCGAAACCCATGTTGAACAGGCGTTCCTGGAGCGCCGCCACGTCATCGCCGACAAAAGGGTACGCGGGGCTGTGGTAGAGCAGACGGTCGCCGAGCTTGTGGCGTGCCTCCTCCAAGGCACGCGCCGTGTCCGGACCGAGTATCCCGTCGGCGGACAGCCCCCGGCTCTGCTGAAAGGCGCGCAGCGCGTTGTCGAGATCTCGGTCGAACCGATCGGCCGGCTCGGCCGGCTCGGCCGGAACACCGCCGAGAGTACCGTCGACAGCCGGGACCCGCGTGCCCTGGGACGGTTCCGCGGCGGAGGTAACACCTCTATCCGGGGCGCTCTTATCCGGAGCGCTCTTACCTGGGTCACCCTTACCTGGGCCGGCCGGATCCCGGCTCTGCCGGGGCGTCACGGGAAGAAAACCAAGATAGGTCAGGGCCGCCCGAACCTCGGCAACGGCGGAACCTTGGTCTCCCAGACGCAGCAGCTTCACCGATGCATACCTTTCAGCTCGCCTGCCCAATGTGCCCCTGGCGAAACCCGGTGCCCCTGGCGAAACCCGATGGTCGGGGCCACCGCGTCGACGAATGATGCGCCGACGGCCGATTGCTGAATCTCAAGCCTAGGGCATGCCCGTGCGGTCTCGACCGGCCGCGAACCGAATCCTCCAGTATTGACCGTGCGTGACCGGGCCGCCGTGATACTCCCCCGATGCTCGTGACGGCGGGAGAAAGTTCCCGGTCCGCACGTGGTATCCGGTTGTCGTGGGCGAACCGGCGCGGACCGGTCCGGGAACGACGTCGGCCCGCCGGGATCACACCCGGCGGGCCGACGGTGGAACGACCGCGTGACGAGATCAGATGTAGACCGAGAGGTCACGCAGCAGGGCGGCCTTCGGCTTCGCGCCGACGATGCTCTTGTCGATCACGCCCTTGACGAACACAGCCATGGTCGGGATCGACATGATCTGGTAGTTCCGGGCGGTCTCCGGGTTCTCGTCGATGTTCAGCTTGACGACCCGGAGCTTCTCGCCATGCTCCTTGGCGATCTCCTCCAAGACGGGTGCGACCATCTTGCAAGGGCCGCACCACTCGGCCCAGAAGTCCACCAGGACCGGCTTGTCGCTCTCCAGCACCTCGGTCACGAAGGTGCTGTCGGTCACGGGGGTGGTGGAACCTGCCATGTTGTTCTCCCTGATGGATGATCTTTTGGTGGACGGGTAGGCGATCAACAGGCCGGTGGTGGCCCGCGGACGGCGCCCGAACGGCCTTCGGACAGCCGGGTCGGGCGGGCCTGCTCCGGCGCCGCCTGATCGGCCGCCCGGACAGATGCCCGGATCAGGCGGGTTGCGGCGTCGGGGTCACGACCCGGGGAGCCACGGTGGTCACCTCGCCCGGACCCTCCCCGGCGGCGATGAAGCGCTCCGCGTCGAGCGCGGCGGCGCAGCCCGTGCCGGCTGCGGTGATGGCCTGGCGGTAGGTGTGGTCGACCACGTCGCCACAGGCGAAGACCCCGTCCAGGTTCGTCTTCGTGGTCGGGTGCGCGACCGAGATGTAGCCGGCGTCGTCGAGGTCGAGCTGACCACGGACGAGTTCGGTACGCGGAAGGTGACCGATAGCGACGAACAGTCCGGTGACCGGAAGATCCTTCGCTTCACCGGTGACGGTGTCGCGCAGCCGGACGCCGGTGAGCTTGTCCGCGCCCAGGAGCTCGGTGACCTCGGCGTTCCACCGGAACCGGATCTTCTCGTTGGCGAAGGCCCGCTCCTGCATGATCGCGCTGGCCCGGAGTTTGTCCCGCCGGTGGATCACCGTCACCGAGCGGGCGAAGCGGGTCAGGAAGGTCGCCTCCTCCATCGCCGAGTCGCCCCCGCCAACCACCGCGATGTCCTGATCCCGGAAGAAGAAGCCGTCGCAGGTCGCACAGGCGGAGACCCCGCGGCCGAGCAACCGCTCCTCGTGCTCGACGCCGAGCATGCGGTAGGCCGAACCGGTGGCGACGATGATCGTGCGGGCGAGGTAGGTCCTGTCCTCGATCTTGACGACCTTTGGGTTCGCCGCGAGGTCGAGCTCGGTCACGTCGTCGGCCACCAGCTCGGCTCCGAACCGCTCCGCCTGCCGTCGCAGGTTCTCCATCAGCTCCGGACCCTGGATGCCGTCCGGAAACCCAGGAAAGTTCTCCACCTCGGTGGTGTTCATGAGCGCTCCGCCGGCCGATACCGCGCCCTCGAACACGAGTGGCCGTAGGTTGGCCCGGGCGGTGTAGACAGCGGCCGTGTACCCTGCCGGGCCCGAACCGACGATGACGACATCGCGTATGTCGTCATCGCCGTCGGGCTGGCTGCTGCGGCCGGTGACATCCTGGCCGTCCTCCTGGGCTGTCACACCCGCTCCTTTCACGCTACGGGATCCCTGTGAGCCGGGTGGGCCCTCGCCGGTACCTGTCGCCCCGGCTTCATCCGAGTTCCTCGTTCATCGGTCCGTCCATGGAGACGGTGTCCGACAGCGACAACCGTCTCCGCGGGCATCTGATTCCATCCGCGCCCGCCACCGGTGCGCGCCACGGCTGGGCTCCCGGCCCCGCGATGCGTCAACCACCACCTCAATGCCGCAGCGTGGACACGCTGTACCACGGCGCGGTGGAGACGGTGGTGACGCCGCAGTGGGCGTCGACGACCAGCACCCTGGCCACCGCCGGTTGCATGGGCACGGAGAGCACGATCAACAGCGCCGGCTGGTCGTTGTAGACGACGCGGTCGACAGCGAGGATTGTGCCACCCGTCTGCGCCGTCAGGCTCTGGTAGCACGGACGCAGGTCAGGGGTGTCCAGCACCGAGCGCAACCGGTCGACGTCCACCGTCGCAGGGGTCGTCGTGCGGCCGGCCGCCGCGGGCGCGGACGGCACGAGCGGCAGCGCCGCGGACCCTGGGATCCGGCCGGCCAGCAGTTCCCGGCCGTGCCGCACGACGTCCGAGGGAGCGACGCTCGTCTGCGAGAGCGCCATCACGGTAAGGGGAACGGAGCTGGCGGAGCCGTATTCGGCCACCACCGAGCCGCCGGCCGGGCCGGAGCTGTCCACGGGGTTGGACGCCGCCACCCTGTGATCGACGTTGGCGCTCCGCAGACCGTGGTACACGAAGATCGCCGCTCCGAAGGTGATGAAGGCGATGCAGACCGCCACGATGGACACCCAGTCCCGTCGGGGGCGCGCACCCGGCGTACCTGGAGTACCCGGCGTACCTGGAGTACCCGGACGGCTCCGCGGATCCCGGTGCCAGGCCGGCTGACGGTCTGTGAGCCCAGCCCCCGCCTGACCTCGGCCGGGTCGCCTTGGCCCGTTGCCACTCGCCGCCCGCCCACCGGTGCCAGCGCCTACGGCACCGGCACGCCCCGTGTCATCCCCCGTATCGGTGTGGACGGCCTCGGTATCCCCCATGAGGGGTTCCGTGCCGGTGACCCCGGCGGCTCCCGCGGTGCCGACGAAGCCGGAGCTCGCGGGCCCCGGACCGGTCGGCGCGGCCGGGTTCCGGCCCGGTCCCGGCCGAGAGGGAGCAGGTGCGTGGGCCGCCAGCGCAGCCTGGAGGCGTTCGGCCACCTCGCCGGGCATCGTCAGGGTCGCCAGGCGGGAGAGGTCCGTACGGACCCTGCGCAGGGCGACCATCGACTCCTGGCATGAGACGCAGCCCTCGATATGCTCGCGGACGGAGCGGGGGAGCGGCTCTCCGTCCGTGAAGGCGTCCAGCAGCTCGGCGTCCGGGTGATGCCCGTGCGTGCGCAAGCGGCGACCCGCCGGGAAGGGACCGGAGGGAGCCGCCGGTTGACGTCGGTCCCCCGCAGGCTCAGTCGCCATTGCTGATCACCTCCTTCGGCAGATCCGGATGGCGTCGGCCGCGCCCGCGGGGCCGCGGCCGACGGGCCGACCTCGGGTAACGGGCTGCCGCCCCGGTGAGCCCGCCGCATCCTGGTGTCTTCCTTCTGAGACGGTGGGCGAAGCCGCCGGGTTCCCTGGCCGGGGGGATCCAGCAGGACGGCGAGCTGCGCGCGGCCGCGCGAGCGCCGGCTTTTCACCGTCCCGACCGGAACTCCCGGCAGCCCCGCCGCCTCGGCGACGGGTCCCCTGCCACGTCCACCAGCGCCACGGCGGTCCGCAACCCGGGCGTCAGCCAGTCAAGCGCCTCCTCGACGCCCAGGGGCGGGTCATGCTCGGCGACGCACTCGCCGGGATCGGCCGGATCACGAATATGGCCTTTCGGGGTAGTCGTCATGGGCAGCGTCGGGCGGGCGGTACGGCGGCGCGGTCCAGCTCGGCGTCGGGGGCGGTCACCAGGACCTCGGCGGGTGGACCGCGACTCCTACTGTCCTCCCGTCAGGACCGGAACGTGATCTCCGCGATCGACCCGCGGTACTGCCCGGCGTTCGACGGCAGCGAGGTCAGCCACAGCACCCAGTACTGCGAGGGGTTCACGTCCGACGACATCGGCAGGACCACCGTGCCGCTGGCGCCTGACTTCTGGGCGACCACGCGGTCGAAGCCGTCGAGCGAATCCGACAGCCTGTCGCCGCTGCGCAGCTCGAACGACACCGGACCCAGGCTGCCGACCGTCACGGTGACCGAGGTGGGCAGGATCTTCTGCGGAAACGCCATGCGCAGCCCGACACCCGACTTGAGGTTGCCGAACGTCGCGCTGGTGTAGTTGCTCGTCGTCCACTCCGTCGACGTGTTCCCGTCGAATGCCTTGCCGACATCCGCCGGTTTCTCGGTTTTGGGTTCACCCGCAGGTGCGAGCGGGTCGAAGGAGTCCGTGCTGCTCGGCTTGAGGATGGTTCCGGTGGGGGTTGCCGGCACCGTGGTCGAGGTGCCGGGTTTGGGGGTGTTGTTCTTTCCGCCGTCGTCACGCAGGGCGATCACGGCGACCACCGCGATCGCGACGACCACCACCAGAGCGATCCACGGCACGGCCCGTCCCAGCGACGGCCCGCCGCGGCGCTTCGGGCCGGAACCAGGCGGGTAGCGGTCGGATCCCGCCGGGTAACCGCCACCCCCGGCGGGATAGCCGCGGTCGTTGTATCCGCCGCGGTCGTCGTATCCGCCGCGGTCGTCGTATCCGCCGCGGTCGTCGTATCCGCCGCGGCCGTCGTATCCGCCGCGGCCGTAGCCGGTCCCGCCAGCGCGCGACCCGCGGGGGCCTTCCACCCGGGTGTCGTACCGGGCGTACCGGGCGTCCCGGGCCTGGGCGGGGCCGGGGTAGCCGGCCGTGTCGGCATAGCGGCCCTGCGCCGGGTAATTCCCCGGCGCGAGGTAGTCCGAGGAGGCGAAGGCGTCCACATCCATCGCCTCGGTGCTGGGCGGGGCGTCGCTTAGGCTCATCAACCCGGTGTCGAGCACGGCGTCCACCGGGTTGATCGACTCCAGCTCCTCGACCAGGTCGGCCGCCGTGGTGATGGGCGCTCCGACCCGGTCGTCGCCGAGGGTGGCCATGGTGATGGCGTCGAGATCACGCGGAACTGACGAGGCGACCTGTCGGGGAGTCCGCAGCCGGCCGCCCGAGGTGGGTGCGGTGGGCAGACCGTGGTCCCCGCCAAGGGGCCAGTAACCGGTGAGCCCGGCATACAGCAGGCCACCGAGCGCCCGGACGTCGGCCGCGGCGATCAGGTCGGGATTCACCGCCGTGGCGTCGGAGCCGCCGCCCGCGCGGTCGGCCGTGCCTGGGCCGGAACCGTCGTCCCCGCCGATCCCACTCTGGTCGGGCTGCCTGCCGTGCCCGTCGAGCTCCGTCGCGGGGAGGGAACCGTCGAGTTCCGCGAGCACCCCGCCGATCTCCAGGTCGATGACCTTGACGGTGCCGTGGCTGGAGACGATGACGTCACCGGGGTTCAGGTCACCGTGATGGATGCCGCGCTCGTGTGCCGCGGCGATGACTCGGGCCGCTGCGAGCACCACGGCGCCGGCCTGCTCCGGGCGTAGCGGCCCGTCGGTGGAAAGCTGACGCAGCGTTTTGCCGTCCACCCATTCCGAGACGACGTAGGAGATGCGTCGGGACTCGGCCGTGGTAGTGGTGGCGTCGTAGGTCGAGGCGGCCCCGGGATGCACCAGCCGACCGGAGTTGATCGCCGCGGTGAGAAGCCGACGGGCCGCCTGCTCCTGCGCCGGATCCGTGACCGGCCCGCCGCCGCCCGCGGACGCGGGGCCGTGCTCGACGATGCGCACCGCCACCGGTCGGGCGAGCACCTTGTCGTCGCCTCGCCAGAGGGTGACGGGCCCACGGGTCGTCAATGCGGAGAGTAGACGGTAGCGGCGGTCGAGCACGGACTCGGCGAGGATGGCGGTGCCGGAGGGCGGCGTCGCACCCCGGACTCCGGGCGCGTTCGGGTTCACGTCGTTATCGACGTCCCCGGCCTGCGGTCGGTTGCTTCCGTCGACCACAGCGCCTCCGTCGTCCACGGGCCCGGCGTCCATAATCCGCCGTCGGCTTCCCTACCTCACCCGGGCAGGGGTTCCGCCCAGCGTGCCGCCACCGTAGGCGGACACCCGGGTACCCTCCGTCGCTCTGACCAGCCGCCTCGATGAACGAAGCGACGAGCGGGAGGCTGCGCCTGGTTCACCGGCGACGTTGGGTGGGGCCCGCGCACAGCGTGTCCAGTGTACGAGGAGGTCAGGAGGATCTCGCGAATGTCTTGGGACAACCCGCCCATGTGTACCGACTGTGACGATCGGCGAGCCGATTCTTCCGGTGACGTGCGAGGATGCCCCGAGAGCAACGACGACGAGGATCTTCCTGGTGCCGGCGGGATCGTCTCGGCTGGCCCGTAGGTGCCATCACCGCCGGTCAGTCGCGTTGCGATGACCGTCCCGGCGGTCGGGGCAGCCGGCCGCCGAGTCGTCCGTTCACCTCCGCCAGCAGGGCGTTGATCTCGTGTATCCCCGTCCGGGTGCCGACCGCGAGGAAGAGCCCGCCTCCCACGGCCGCGGCGAGCACCACCGCGATCCCGGAACCAAGCCACCCCTCACCCACGACCGCGCGGACACCTCGGGCGAGAAGCGACGCGAGGACGGCGCCGATCCCGGCCGAGATCGCAACCCGGGTGATGACCCGCACGGTGCGATTGCCATCGATTCCCCCGAGCCGCCGGTGCAACAGGGCGCTCGTCGCAGCGAGGCCCATCAGGTAGGCGGTGGCGAAGGAGAGCGCCAGCGCGACGGCCCGGTGCTCCTCGGGCACGACCACGGTGAGGACCAGGGCACCGATGACGTTCACCGCCACGACCCCGATGTTGACCAGGGCCGGGGTGCGACTGTCCTGGTAGGCGTAGAACACCCGTAGCTGCACCTGGAACAGAGAGAACGGCACGAGGGCCAGGGCGAAGGCGCTGAGGGTGTCGCCGATGTCCACAGCGTCGCCGTAGCCGGTCGCGCCGTGATGGAACACGGCGACGGCGATCGGCCGGCCCAGGGCGAGGATGAACAGGGCGGCGGGCACGATCGCGGTGATCGTGATCCGGGTTGCCATCGAGATGTCGGCCCGCACCAGGTCGCTGCGCCCCTGGGCGGCGTGCCCGCTCATCCTCGGCAACAGCGCGGTGATGACCGAGACGCCGATGATGGCGTACGGGAGCTGGAAGATCTGGTATCCGTACGTGTAGATCGTGTAGGCGGTCGTCGCCGTCGACAGGTTGACGATCACCAGATAGCCGGCCTGGCTGATCACGACGAACAGCAGCGTCCACCCCGCCAGCCGGGCCGTCGAGCGCAGTTCGGGATGCCGCATGTCCAACCGCGGCCGGTAGTGGAAACCGACCTTGCGCAGCGAGGGGAGCAGTGCGAGGGTCATGACGACGACGCCCAGCGTCGTCCCGGCGCAGAGCACCGTCACCTGAGTGTCGGTGATGGCCTTCGGCCCGTCCACACCCGGCGGGCGCGGCCCCGCGATGAAATAGGTGAAGCCCAGACAGGTGACGATGACCAGCAGGTTGTTCAGGATCGGGGCGAACATGGGCGCGGTGAACGACTGTCTGACGTTGAGGATCGCCCCGATCGTCGCGCCTACCCCGTAGAAGACGATCTGCGGCAGGAACCACCGCAGCATCGTGGCGGCGAGCGCCCGCTCGTCGGAGCCGGCGTGCAGGTAGAGACTGATGATCCACGGGGCGATCAGCATGCCCACTGCCACGACGGCCCCGAGGCCGAGGATCATGAGTGTGAGCAGCGACGACGCGAACGCGTCCCCCCCGTCGGGATCCTCCTTCGCGGTGCGGACCATGACCGGCACCACGACGCTCGTGAGGACGCCGCCGAGGAGCAGGTCGTAGAGGATGTTCGGCGTGGTGTTGGCGACGTTGTAGGCCTGGCTCACCGCACCGGTCCCGATCGCCGCGGCGATCGCGACGGTCCGCAGGAACCCGGATGCCCGGGAGACGATCGTGCCGATCGCCATGGTTCCACTGGCCCGGCCGAGGCCGGGCCCGGCCTCGGCCGGGCTGCCGGCCTGCATGGTTGCGCTGCCGCGCCGCGCCGTTGTGCTGTCGCGCCGCGCCGTTGTGCTGCCGTGCGGCGCCGTGCCGGTGTCTCGTCGGGCCGGTTCGGGGGGGATGCGGCGGACGTTGCTGCGAGGAAGTGCCACCGTCGGCCTGGACTCGCTCAAGGACGGCCGACGGCGCTCGTCGCCGTCCCGACGGGAACGGTCGGCTCGGGTGCGTCGCTCCGGACGCGCCGCAGGCTCTGGGCGGTCTGGGGTGTCCCGCCATGAGGATCGTCCGATGGGGATGACAGGGCCGACCCCGGGCGGGGTCGGCAGCCGGCTCGTCCGCCCGTCGTCCAGCGGCGGGGTGCCGCGTTGCGATCGTTCCGGTATGCGTGGCCCCGGCGGGGGACCTCCTTCCGACGGAGGCGGCACATGGGGAGGCGGCGGTGGTGGGCCCGACGTGGCGGGAAGCTTCCGGGTCTGCTCGCCGGCGGTCATGCGCGGAGCGCCGGGAGCGGGGAGGCGGTCTGCGGATCGCGGATACCGCTCGTCGCGGGAGCTCGCGGGATCGTCATGGCGCGGGTCCGGGTGGCGCGGGCCGTCATGGCGCGGGTCCGGGTGGCGCGGGCCGTCATAGCGCGCGCCGTCGTACCGTGGGTCGCCCTGCCGCCGGTCTTCATGGCGTGGCGCGTCGAACCGTGGCGCGTCGAACCGTGGCGCGTCGAACCGTGGCGCGCCACGGCGTCCGTCCGGGTCGACAGGATGGTCCCGTTCCGGATGGTCCCGTTCGGAGTGCCGGGGCCGGCGCGCGAGTCCCCGGTCCGGATCTGGCTGCTCCGGACGGGTCTGCCAGGGATAACCGGGATACGACTGGTCCGGGGGGAACCGGGCCGGGCGTTCGGCCGCCGGGTAGCCGTCCTCGTCGCAGTACCCGACATCGGGTGGGTCCCGGTCCGACGGTCCACCGCCGGTACCGCGATCACGCCGGGGGTCGGTAGCACCCCTGCGATGCCGGGCCCCAGGCCGGCCCTCCTCCTCGACCGGCGTCATGGGCCGCTCCGTCGCCGTCGGAAGGGAGCTGTGGCCGCCGAGTCGCCGGTGTCCTCCTGGCTGTCGAGGCCGTGGCGAAGGGTGTCTCGGTCCTGGTCGTCATAGCGCCGGACGGCCGTCCGTACCACCGGCGTCGTCGTAGTCGAGGTGGCGGCTTCGCGCTCGTCGTCGCCACTATGCCGGGTCGAGACCGAGGCGGCGGGGGTGAGCGGACCGGCGGGGGTGAGCGGACCGGCGGGGGTGAGCGGACCGGCGGGGGCGACCGGATCGACCTGGTTCACCTGGTTCACCTGGTTCACCGGGTAGAGCGGGGCAGTCGGCCCGGTCATAGCCTCGTGCGGACCCGCCGGTCTACCCAGGTCGTCCTCGGCCCCACGCAGGCGGGCCCGTAGCCGTCGCGCCAGGCGGATGATGACCGCCAGGAGCAGCACGCCGATGGCACCGATGGTGATCGCGGTCGCGATGGCGCCGTAGACGGTGGATCGGACGAGAACCCGGTTCGGTGGTTCCTTGGACAGCGCCTGCCCGTCGAGGTTGAGTTTGCGGATCTCGAGGGGAAACGTTCCCGCGCCTTCGGCCTCCATCCCGATCTCGACCTGAGCCTTCTGCCCTGGGGGAAGGCGGAGTGTCTGCCGGGCTGGCGAGCGCAGCCGGGACCGGTTGGTCGAAGAGAAGGCGAGCACCACAGTGACCTCGTATTGGGTGTTGTTCTCCAAGGTGATCGGGACCAGCCCACGTTTGCTCGTCAGGTTGACGCTGCGGGAGGCCACCACCTGGATTCCGTTGCGGATCGCGGACGCCTCCCCGTCCACCTGCTGGCTCAACGACACACCGTCAACCCTGCGGTCTCCCCGCCACGCGGCGGAGGCCGCCGTGACAAGCGCGTTCTTCATCGGGTTGATGAGCTGCAGCTGGCACCTGGGACCGCGCCTGGGTGGGCACAGCACGGGGCTCAGGGCCTGCACCTCGTCGAGGACGTCCTCGACGGCGGTGAGGTAGTTGGCCGGCAGTTCGCGGGCCTGTGCCTCGGCCGGGTAGACGAGCCGGCCCGGCCGGTCGGCCGGCCGGCCCTGGCCCCCGGCACCTGCGTCGAGTCCCACCGAGGTGGAGTAGCCGCTGGTGAGGGTGTCGAGTACCGACCGTGCCCAGTCGCTCGGCGGATCCCAGTCCCGGGGCAGCGCCAGGACCTGGAACCGTTGCTCGGGTCGTTCGGCGGTGATCATGCCGAGCTCGGCCCGCAGGCGTGCCAGGGCCGTCCCGAAGTCGGGACCGTCGGGCAGCCCGGTGTAGGCGGTTGCGATCCTGGTGAGCCGGCGGTCGGCCGCGAGCGCCTGGATCGGTCCGGCCGAGGTGGCGAGGCTGACGGTCGCTGACGGAGTATAGGTGATCTTCGTCGCGGGGGGTAGCAGCTGGTCATCGAGGATCACGGTCCCGACCTCCAGCTGGCGCAGTACGTCCACGGTGGTGGCGTCCGCCGACCCGTCGGCAGGGTATGCGATGGTGCCCTTCTGTAGAGGGGCACGCCCCAACAGTTGGGCCAGCACAACTTCGCCAGTCTTGACGGCGTACTTCATCGTGTCCAGCTTCCGGGCGTGGACGAGCGCGGTCAGATCGGCATCCCCGTAGGGCAGCGCGAACACCATGCCTCCGTGCTCGGCGAAGCGCACGATGTCGGAGAGAAAAAGGGCCGCATCGGCGTTCGCCTGCGCATGAACGGGCCCGCCCGGGGTGGCGTAGTCGTAGCCGCCCGGCTGCGCCATGATGGTCAGCGCCTGCACCAGGGTCGGATCGACGGCGAGCGTGACCGGCGGCGCGGCGGCGGTCAGCAGCCGGGACAGCCGGCCGCCCGGCTTCACCTCGTCCGCGAGCGCGTTGTCGGTCAGCCTGCCGTCCGAGCGCAGGCGCGGCTGATCTGCGATCGGCAGGACCGCTGCGATCGGCGTCCTCGGCTGCTGCGGATTCGGCGCCCAGACCAGGAAGGTGTAGGCCGCGCCGATCGGTGCCACGGCGCGGCCCCCGACGGAGCCGGTAATCCGTAGCTGGATCGGGTACACCCCCAGGCTCGGCGGCAGGTCCAGCGCGGCGCGATCGGTGGCGATCCGGAAGGGCACGGGCGCGGCACCCTGGGTGGGCGGGGCGGCCAGCGGCTGGGTGCCGTCGCCGTTCGCGAGGACCACCTGGCGGTAGCTGCGTGTTCTCGCCGTGGCCGGGTCATCGGTCAGGGTGGCCAGCTGCCCGCGTGAGGTCACCCTGGCGCCTATCCACAGGCTCATGGAGAGGTGGGCCAGCGGCTCCCCGACCGTGGTGATGAGCTGGCCGCTGACGGAGAGCATGGTCGAGCCCCCCGGGGTGGGGGGACTTACCTCATCCAGATCGATCGTCACCGGGTTCGGCGAACCACCGGGCCTGGCTGCCGTGTTATCCGGAGTGATAGATGGCAAATTATTCGATTTATCGGTGGATGAAGATGCGGAAGATCGTGGTGTTCTTGTAGATGAACCGTGGTGGGTAACCGGTTCGACGAGGACTCCCCCGGCCGACGCGGGGGCCGAAGCCGAAGCCGAGGCCGCGCAGACCCCGGGCACGGCCACGGCGAACAGGGCCAGCGCCGCGAGCATCGCCGCCCAACGAGGTCCACGACGGCGCCGCCCGGGTCCCTTCTCACGCATCGTCACAGCCTGTCCCGCTCATCCGAACAGCCTGTCTCACTCATCCGAAGTCTGTCGATGCGGTCGTGTGGTCATGCGGTCGTGTGGTCATGCGGTCGTAGTCAGCAGGGTGGGCACCTCGTGGATCAGGCGGCGTTCATCGGCGTACGCGAGGCTGCCGGTCACCTGGGTCAACAGCACCCACTCCGCCGCCCGGCGCAACGGCGCGCGACCGGTGGTGGAGGTCGGCGGCGGCATGGGTTGATCGTACGAGCCCCCGGCGACCAGCCGGCCCGCCTGTCCGGAACGCCGGGGTTACGGCTTGGTTCCGCTAGGCCCTCCCCGGTTGGACGCCGAGGGTTGGACGCCGAGAAATCATGATCATTGTTTCGGGTCCACGTGCCGGATCACCGGCGGTGAGGCCGTAACCTGAAGGTGTGTCAGTGATCAGTCTGGACAATCCGCGAGACTCGGCCGAACGGGTGGTGAGTGAGCTGTTGAGGGTGCCGCCGGCCGCCGATGAGCTTGGCCGCGTCTTCACCGCGAACGGCTACCTCCTTCACCTCGTCGGTGGTTCGGTACGGGACGCCCTGCTCGGCAGGCCGGCATCCGCTGTGTCCGGGGCCGTACCGGCCGATCTCGACTTTGCCACGGACGCCCGCCCCGAGCGGGTTCTGGAGATCACCCGAGGATGGGCGGAGGCGACCTGGGAGGCCGGAATCGCCTTCGGCACGGTCGGGCTCGCTCGGCACGGTGTCCGGTTCGAGATCACTACCTACCGTAGCGAGGCGTACGACCGGAAGTCCCGCAATCCGGCCGTGACCTACGGCGACAGCCTGGAGGCGGACCTGTCCCGGCGGGACTTCACCGTGAATGCGATGGCGGTGTCCGTGCCCGGCCATGACTTCGTCGACCTGTTCGGCGGGATGGCAGATCTCGCCCGCGGCGTGCTGCGTACCCCCGCAAGCCCCGAGGCGTCGTTCGACGACGACCCGCTGCGCATCCTGCGGGCCGCCAGGTTCGAGGCGGCCCTGGGCCTCACCCCGGTACCCGAGCTGGTCGCGGCGATGCGCTCGCGGGCCGATCGGCTCGCGGTCGTCTCCCCCGAGCGGATCCGCGACGAACTGCGCAAGCTCATGTCGGCTCCCGACCCGGTCGCCGGTCTGGAGCGGTTGGTCGAGGTCGGGATCGCCGACATCGTGCTGCCCGAGGTGTCCGCCATGCGGATGGAGATCGACGAGCACCACCAGCACAAGGACGTCTACGCCCACACCATGACGGTGCTGCGTCAGGCGATGACCCTGGAGGAGCCGGGGGAGCCGGACGAGGTGCTGCGCTGGGCCGCGCTGCTGCATGACATCGGCAAGCCGCGGACCCGCCGGCACATGACGGGTGGGCGGGTGTCCTTCCACCACCATGAGGTCGTCGGCCGGGACATGGCCCGCCGCCGGCTCGCGGCGCTGCACTTCCCCAAGGACGTGACTGACGCGGTCTGCCGGCTTGTCTACCTGCACCTGCGCTTCCACGGATACGGGGCGGGCGAGTGGACCGACGCCGCCGTACGCCGCTACGTGCACGACGCGGGTCCTCAGCTCTCCCGGCTGCACAAGCTGGTCCGCTCGGACTGTACGACCCGCAACCGGCGCAAGGCCGCGGCGTTGTCCCGGACGTACGACTCGCTCGAGGAGCGGATCGCCGAGCTCGCCGCGCGCGAGGAGATCGCCGCGATCCGGCCGGAGCTTTCCGGGGACGACATCATGGTGCTGCTGGGGCTGCCACCGTCCCGGTTGGTGGGCCAGGCCCGGTCGCACATGCTGGAGTTCCGCTTCGAGCACGGGATCGTCGGCCGGGAGGCCGCCGAGGCCGAACTGTTCCGGTGGGCCCGGGAGCACGAGGTGCCCGTCCCCGGTGATGCGCCCGTCCCCGGTGAGCTCACGCCTCGGCGGGGGTGACGGGCCTGGGCTGACCGTCCGGGCCAGGGCGGTCAGCCGGTCGTGCCGATCCGGGCTCGCCGATGTGACGGATGATCCGGTCTTCCGGATGGCGGTGGGCGGCCCGGTAGTACAGGATCCCGGCGAGCGCGTAGCCGGCCCCGGCTACCAGGACCACCGGAACGGACCGGCCCTCGTCCGGCAGGACCACGGCGGCCACCGCCGCGGCCGCCACGAAGGCGACATTGAACAGCAGGTCGTAGAGCGAGAAGGCGCGACCGCGGTAGGCGTCGTCGGTCTCCTCCTGCACGATGGTGTCCACGCAGATCTTGCTGGCCTGTGCGGAAAACCCGAGCAACGCTCCCGCGACGATGAACAGCGTCGAGGAGAAGGGTAGCCCGAGCGCGACCTCGACGACCCCGCCGAGTACCAGGACGAGGGCGATCCAGCTCGACTTCGGCATGCGCCGCGTGACGCGGGGAGTCGCGAGCGCGGCGCTGATCGTGCCGGCTCCACTGGCGGCGACGACGGCGGCGAGTCCCGCGAGCCCGCCTTCCGAGCCGGTGAAGTAGTTGCGATACAGCAACACCGTCATCACGAGGATCAGGCCGTAGGCGGCCCGCGAGGTGGTGAGGGCGGCGAGCGCCCGCCGGGCCGGCCCGTGGTTCACCAGATAGCGGGCGCCGTCGAGCATGTCGGCGACGACCTGGGTGGTCTGCGCCCAGGCGCCCTGCCAGGCCATCGTCTCCAGCGGACCGAAGTCGCTCCGCCCCGCCCGCGCCGCGGTGGCGGCGGCTACAAGGTAGGTGAGAGCCGCCAGAGCGGCGACGAACGCCACCGCCCCGTCCTCGCCGCCGATCAGCCCGCGCAGTCCGCTGCCGACACCGGCTCCGGCGAGCGTCGCGACGGTGCCGGAGGTGACGGACAAGGCGTTCGCCGTGACAAGCCGGTCGAGGCCGACCACGACCGGGAGCCCGGCGGACAGCGCCGCCAGCACGAAGCGGTTCATGCTCACCGAAGCCAGTGCCACCGCGTAGAAGTCGAGGCCCGTCTGGCCGGTGGCGATCAGAGCGACCAGGATGCCCATCAACAGCATCCGGACGAGTGAGCAGACCACCAGAACCCGCTGGCGGGACACGCGATCGAGCACGATGCCGGCGAAGGGTCCGATGACGCTGAACGGCAGCACAACGATCGCGAGCGACGCGGCCAGGGCCGCCGCTGAGGTCGCCCGTTCGGGAGAGAACAGCACATAGCTGACGAGGCTCGCCTGGAAGACGCCGTCGGCGGCCTGGGAGGTGAGCCTGGACGCGTAGAGCATCCGGAACCCACGATCGTGCAGCAGCTCACGAAGGTTCTCCGCCCGGGCCACGTCGTCAGCCTAGGACCAGACTGGTCGGCTCGGGGCACAAGGTCCGGCCGCCCCCCTCCGGGCGGCCGGACCTTGTGTTTCCGACCGGGTCCGCTGGCCGGCCGATCCGACGAGGAGGACCCGACGAGAAAGATGAGGACGACGAGGAATCAGCCCTCGATCAGCCCTCGTCGCGGATGAACGCCTCCACCCGGTCCCGGGCCTCGTTGTCGCGGTACTGCTCCGGCGGGGACTTCATGAAGTAGGAGGAGGCGGAGAGGACCGGGCCGCCGATGCCCCGGTCGAGTGCGATCTTGGCGCAGCGCACCGCGTCGATGACCACCCCGGCGCTGTTGGGGGAGTCCCATACCTCAAGCTTGTACTCGAGGTTCAGCGGCACGTCGCCGAAGGCACGTCCCTCGAGGCGGACATAGGCCCACTTGCGGTCGTCCAGCCAGGCGACGTAGTCCGACGGCCCGATGTGCACGTTGTCCTTGCCGAGGTCGTGGGAGACTTGGGAGGTCACGGCCTGCGTCTTGGAGATCTTCTTGGACTCCAGCCGCTCGCGTTCCAACATGTTCTTGAAGTCCATGTTGCCGCCGACGTTGAGCTGCATGGTCCGATCCAGGATCACGCCGCGGTCCTCGAAGAGCTTCGCCAGAACCCGGTGGGTGATGGTCGCGCCGACCTGTGACTTGATGTCGTCGCCGACGATCGGCACGCCTGCCGCGCGGAACTTCTCCGCCCACTCGGGCACCCCGGCAATGAACACCGGCAGGCAGTTGATGAAGGCGACGCCGGCGTCGATGGCGCACTGGGCGTAGAACTTCGCGGCGTCCTCGGAGCCGACCGGCAGGTAGCAGACGAGTACGTCGGCACGGGTCTCCCGCAGGGTTGCGACGACGTCAACCGGCGGTTCGTCCGACTCCTCGATGGTCTCCCGGTAGTAGCGGCCGAGGCCGTCGAGGGTGTGGCCGCGGCCGACGGTGACCCCGAGTGGGGGGACGTCCGCGATCTTGATGGTGTTGTTCTCGCTGGCGGCGATGGCCTCGGAGAGGTCGCGGCCGACTTTCTTCGCGTCCACGTCGAACGCGGCGACGAATGTCAGGTCCGAGACGTGGTACTCGCCCAGCCGCACGTGCATCAGCCCGGGGACCCGGGCTGACGGGTCGGCATCGCGGTAGTACTCGATCCCCTGGACCAGCGAGACAGCGCAGTTGCCTACGCCGACAATGGCGACACGTACCGAGCCCATGATGGTCTGCTCCTTAGCTGAGATCTTCGTGGAAGTGGGTCATATGGGGCACGCAGCTCCGCCGCGGCATTCCCGATCATGCTGGTCGGGAACAGGGACCCGCTACGGGATGACGTTCATCGGGTGGTCGGGACCTCGCCGTCGGGGTCCTGGCCGGCTGTCCGCGGGGCCCGCCTGCTCCGGCCACGCCTGTTCACGTTCACGTTCAGGTGCGCGTCGCCGTCGGCAGGCGTGCCGCCATCCCGTGCGCGCGGGTCGTCCTGGCGGTCCGCCTGCGCCGGAGGGCTTCCCGGCCCGCTTGGGCGGGCTGGTTCGACGACGGGTACCCCCGGCTGCACGGATCCTGTGGACGGGGTTGTGGGCAAACCTGTGGATCCTGTGGACAACTGTGGTCCCTGGGTGCCGACGGGGGTGCCGGCGCGTTCGGTCTCGATCAGCTCGTTCAGCCAGCGGACCTCACGTTCGACCGATTCCAGGCCGTGGCGCTGCAACTCGAGTGTGTAGGAGTCGAAACGCTCGACGGTCCGGGTCAGGGCCGATCGAACCTTCTCCCGGCGCTCCTCGAGCCGCCCGCGGCGACCTTCGAGGATGCGGAGGCGGACAGCGGCGTCCGTCTTCGAGAAGAAGGCGAAGCGCACGCCGAACATCTCGTCTTCCCAGGACGACGGTCCGCCCTCGCCCAGCAGGTCCGCGAGCTTCTCCTTGCCCTCGCCCGTCAAGGTGTAGACGACCCGACTGCGCCCGCCGAGACGGCTCGCGGCGCCGACGTCGTCCGCGGTGACGTAGCCGGCGGACGCGAGACGACGCAGACAGGGATAGAGCGAGCCGTAGCTGAACCGGTGGAACGCGCCGAGGAGCGCCGCGAGCCGTTTGCGCAGTTCATAGCCGTGCATAGGGCTCTCGGAGAGCAGGGCGAGGACCGCCAGCTCCAGCATGATCCACCCCTTCTCGACCGTGATGCCCCGTGATGCCCCGTGATGCCCCGTGATGCCCCGTGATGCCCTGCCGACCGTTCCGCGGGCCGTGGTGGACCACGGCCCGCGGAACGGTCAGCTCGACATATCGGAGCGATACATCGAGGATAGACGTCGCGGGACGAGCACCGCAACCAGGAATGACCAGTCGGCGACCGGGAGATGACAGATAGGCGCCCTGCCGGTGCATCCCGACCCCTGCCGGACCATCGGTCCCGCGCGGCCAGATCCCGGTGCGGGCGGGCTCACACTGTCATCCGGATCACAGTCGGGATGTGGAGCTGGGAGACCGGTTTGGCGGCTGTGCGGACCGTCTGTGCGGACCGTCTGTCTGGAAGCCGGCTCCGGCGTACCGTTGCTGGCATGCGTCCGCGGTCGGTCATCGACTACGCGCTCGCCCGCCGGGCGACGCTGGCGGATCTCTTCGCGGGCAGGATCTCGTCGTTGGATGTCTGCGACGCGCATCCTTATCTGCTGCGGGCGGCCAGGTACCACGGTGAGCGGACCACGAAGCGATGCCCGGTCTGCCGAGGCGGCGATCCGCTCATCCATGTCACCTACGCCTACGGCGACGAGCTCGGGGAGAGCTCCGGGCGGGTTCGCACCACCAGGGAGCTCCCCGCGCTCGCGTCGAGGTACAGCGAGCTGCGGATCTATGTGGTGGAGGTGTGTCCGCCCTGTGGCTGGAACCACCTGGTCACTTCTTATGTGATCGGGACGGGGGAGCCGAGGGCGAAGAAGCAGATCCGGCGGCGGACCGCGGACCGCTGACGGCTGGTCGTCCCCGAGAGGCGCAAAGGACGCCCTGCGCGAGGGGGCGGAATTCGGCGTGAGACCCTGGTCTGCCATGTGGGTCTCATGGCAGGTCCTGGCGTCGCATCCGCCATGGGCTGACCTCGTCACAGCCTCGCCGGGTGAATGCGGCGAGTGAGCGAACATCACGTAGTCGGCCCCGGTCCGATGGTGGACCGGTGGTCGCCGGGATCGTGCACGGTCCGGGCCGAGACGGGCCGGTTCTGTAGATCCTGTGGAAATCGGACCTTCGGTGATGGTTGGGGGCGCCGGCCCGTCTCCTGCGGCGGTCCGGATACCGGGGAGTCCCGCGGCGACGGATGGAGCGGTTGGTGAGCTCTCCCTACGATCAGGGCTCTAGTCGGGGTGGTCCTGCACCTGACCGAGCATGGCCTAACCCGGACGGCCAGTCCCGGGTACCCGCGGACCGGGTACCCCCGGACCGGGTACCCCCGGACCGCGCCCGGCGGCCGGAGCAGGCCAGGCCCGGCCAGGCCCAGCCAGGCCAGGCCCGGGCAGGCCAGGCCCGGGCAGGCCAGGCCCGGGCAGGCCAGGCCCAGGGACGCCGGCTGGTGCCGCCGACGGGCCGGCCCACCGGCGGGAGAGGGGAACGCACCGCTCTCGTGCCACCCGCGGCTCCCTCCGCCGCGGCGAGGACGAACACGCCGCCGGACGGTGGGACCGGTCGGGGTGCCGGTGCCACCGTCGGGGGGTGGGTGCCGGACCGTGGCATCGGGAAGTCCGACGCGCCCGGCCGTGAACCGTCCAGCGCTCGTCCCGGCATGCCCGTCGGCGAGGCGACCGGTCGTCGCCGAGGCGGCGGCGCGCCCTCCGGTCGGGCGACCCCCACCCGGCGGGTTCCCGGCCGTGGGTTCTCCGATCGGACCGCCTCTGACCGCGGCGTCCCCGATCGTGGGCCGGACCAACCGGCAGACCGGACAGCCGGCGAGGTCAACACCCTGTACGACACCGTCGACCAGGAAGCCCTACGACGGGTCGATGTCCGGGAACGCACCGTGGACGCCACCGTTTACCACAAGGTGATGCCGGAGCGGGACTCCCGGAATGGCCGCCGCAACGGTGTGTCGGACCGCGACCGCATGACCGAGGTGACGCCCGCTCAGCGGGTGGCCGGTCGGCGCGACCTCACCCGCGCCACCGAACTGATGGCCGTCCGGAGCCGGGCACGGGAGGGAGACGGATCGGCCGCTACCCGCCGGATGGCGGGTGGGCGACCGGGCGCGGATCGGATCGAGCCCCGCCGGACCGGTCCAGGCCGGCCCGGTCCAGGCCGGGCCGGCCCGGGCCGATCCTCCCGGGCGGAGATGGGTGTCCCGGGCGGGGCGGGAGGACCCGGGCGCCGCAACGGGAAGGCCCCCCGGCCGGGCCAGGGGCGACACGGCCCGATGTGGTGGCGACGGCGCCCGCGCTGGCTGCGCCGTCTGGTCTTCGCCAGCTTCTTCTCCGGTCTTCTCCTGTTCGCCGCCGGCATCGGCGTCATCTACGCGGCGACCCGGGTCCCGCTGCCTGCCGAGGTGAAGACGGACCAGACGTCGATCATCTTCTACGGACCGCCGGCCGGCTCGCACCAGGACAACGGTGAGGAGCTTGCCCGGATCGGCACCGTGAACCGCACCGACGTGCCGCTCGCCGAAGTGTCCGTGGACATGCAGCACGCGGTGCTCGCGGCCGAGGACAAGAACTTCTATCACGAACCCGGTATCTCTCCCAAGGGCATTGCCCGGGCGCTCTACGTGAACGTCACCGGCGGGGAGCTGCAGGGTGGTTCGACCATCACCCAGCAGTACGCCAAGAACGCGTACCTGTCGCAGGAGCGGACCTTCACCCGCAAGATGCGCGAGATCGTGCTCGCGGTGAAGCTGGGCCAGAAGTACTCCAAGGGACAGATCCTGGAGTTCTACCTGAATACGATCTACTTCGGCCGGGGCGCCTACGGTATCGAAGCGGCGGCGAAAGCCTACTTCAACACCTCGGCCGCCAAACTCACCCCCGCCCAGGGGGCGGTCATCGCGGGCCTGATCCGATCACCCAACTACCTCGACCCGGCCAAGAACCCGGGTCCGGCGGCGAACCGCTGGCACGACGTGGTCGCGACGATGGTCGCCGAGGGCTGGGCTCCGCCGGGGCTCGCCCAGCAGAGCCCCCCACCCGTGGCCGCGAAGGCGCAGGACGCCGCCGCCTCGTCCGACCAGATCGCGTACATCCGCGATCAGGTCAAACGTGAGCTTACGACCGTCGGGAAGATCACCGAGGATCAGATCAACCGCGGTGGACTGCGCATCACGACCACGATCGACAAGGGGCGGCAGTTCAAGGCCTTCCAGGCGGTGAGCGACGTGCTGGGCCCGGCGTACGCCGCCGTGCCGGATCTGCGTACCGGGCTCACCGCGATAGAACCCGGGACCGGCAGGATCCTCGCCTGGTACGGCGGGTCGCTCTACGGCAAGGACGCACAGGGCCACGAGCAGTACGTCGACAACGTGTCAGGGGCGCAGGTGCAGTCCGCCTCCACCTTCAAGACGATCACTCTGGTCGCCGCGTTGCGTCAGAACATCAACCTCAAGTCGACCTTCGCCGCTCCCGCCAAGATCACACTGCCGGGGAATTACGTGGTCAGCAACGACGAGGGTGAGGCGGGCGATCTCGGATACAAGAACCTCATCGAGGCGACGGCGGGCTCCATCAACACGGTGTACGTACCGCTGGGGCAGAACATCGGCGTCTCGAACATCATCAAGACCGCGCGCGACCTTGGCATCCCGGCCAGTACCCAGCTGCGCAACGAAGCGGGTATCACGCTGGGCCAGGACGACGTGCACGCGGTGGATATGACCACGGTCTACGCGACCCTCGCCGGCGCCGGAGTGCGGGCCACACCGCACATCGTGGACAAGGTGGTCGACGGCAACGGGCAGGTGATCTATTCGGGTACCCCGGATGTGAAGCAGGTCATCCCGGCCACGGTGGCCCGCGACGCCACGTACGCCCTGCAGAGCGTGTTGACGGATTCGAGTGGCACCGGAAAGCGGGCCCGGCTGGACGGCGGGCGGGAGGCCGCCGGCAAGACCGGGACGTCGACCAACTTCCGGTCGGCCTGGTTCTGCGGGTACACCAGGGAACTCGCGTCCTGCGTGAACATGTTCCGGGGCAAGGGCACCGAGCAGGATGTGCTGAAGGGCATTCCCGGCGCCGAGAAGGGCGTCTACGGGGGTACCTACCCGGCCAAGGTGTGGAAGGCGTTCATGGACGCCGCGCTGACGGGGGTGCCGCCGTCGAAGTTCGATCCGCCGGCCTTCGGTGGCCTCGTGCAGGATAACGAGCCCGAGCCGACTCCCACACCCACCCCGGCGCCGAGCGCCTCATCGAGCCAGCCCGGCGATACCGGCGTCAACCTGGGCGATCTCCTGAACCCCAGTGGCAACGGCAACGGCGGTGGTCAGCAGCAGGGTGCCGGCCAGGCGGGCCGGCCGGCTCGACAGACGGGGATCTTCTCCGACCCGTTCAACTGACCGGGAGGTCGAGTTCAGTGCTGGTCATGGGCTGTCATGGGGCGAGAATGACGGGCATGGCCATGTCCCCGGCGTCCCCCGTCCGCGTCAGCCCGGCCCGGGAGGACCCGGTCGTCGCGGGGGCAAGCCAGCTCATCGGTGGGCCGCCGGGTGAGCACGCGGCCGTGCCCGACCGGCGTGGTTGGCTGACCCCGCTGCGGGTGCTGATGGCAATGGTCATCGTGGCCGGGGTCCTCGGCTACACCCAGAAGATCAGTTGCCGGGACACCCGGAACTGGACGCATGAGCACCAGTACACGGCGTTGTGCTACTCCGACATCGTCGCGTTGTACAGCCAGGAGGGGCTGGTCGACGGGAAGATCCCCTATCTGGACTACCCGACGGAATATCCGCCGTTGATCGGCGCCACCATGCAGCTCGTCGCCTGGCCGGCCGGTCTCGCGAACGGACCGCGGGCGGTCTACCGGGAGGAGAACGGCGAGCGCGTCTTCGACCATTACACGATGGACATGCGGTCGGCCGTCTTCTACGACCTCACCGCCCTGCTGTTCCTGATCGTGGCCTCGGTCGCGGTGTGCTGCACCGCGCTGGCGGCCGGATCGAGGCGGATCTGGGACGCCGCTCTGTTCGCGCTGGCGCCGACCCTCGTGCTGCATCTGCTGACGAACTGGGACATCATCGCGGTGGCGTTCGCGGCGGGCGGCCTGCTTGCCTGGTCCAGACGGGCTCCGAAGCTCGCCGGGATGCTAATCGGACTCGGCATCCTCACGAAGCTCTATCCGGCCCTGTTCCTGCTAGGGTTGGCCTTTCTCTGCCTCCGGGCCGGGAGGCTGCGCGAACTGGCCCGGACCGTCTGCGCGGCGGCGGTGACGGTGCTGGTGGTCATCGTCCCGCTATGGCTGACCGCCGGCTACTTCAACGCGGAGAACGCCCGCGTCGGCGACAGCATCTGGTCGACCTTCTGGCGAGGTGGTGACTGGATCCGGCTGGTCGGTGGTGGTCCGGACGGGGCCCGCAACGCCATCGCCCGGTTCTTCGATCTGAACTCCGACCGCGGCGCCGACTGGGACTCGCTGGCGTTCGGCGCGACCTGGCTTGCCGGCCGCTACGACCCGGCCTGGTTCGGAGCACTGCACCTGGTGGTCTCCGCGCTCACTGCCGTCGTCCTCGTCGCGGTGGCCGCGGCCGCGATCCATCATCGGCCCGATGCGCGCCGGCTGGTCATCGCGGCGGCCGCGGCCGGCTGGGTGACGATCGTCGTCGCCCTCCCGATGATCCTGCAGGGCTTGCGGAACAACGGCCTGCCCATCTCCACGTTGAACATCATCACTGGGGCGGCCCTGCTGGTCTCGGTGGTCGCCATCGGGTTACTCACCTGGCTCGCACCGCGCCGGCCCCGTCTGCCGCAGGTGCTGTTCCTGCTCGTCGTCGCCTTCCTGCTGACCAACAAGGTCTTCTCACCCCAGTACACGATCTGGCTGCTACCGCTGGCGGCACTGGCTCGGCCCCGATGGAGGCTGTTCCTGCTGTGGCAGGTCTGCGAGGCGTGGGTGCTGTTCACCCGATTCATGCACTTCATCTACAACGACACGCAGGGTCGTCACGGCATCGACCGGGGATGGTTCGTCGGCGCGGTGGCCCTGCGCGACCTGGTGCTGCTCGTCCTGGCCGGATTCGTCGTCCGGGAGATCCTGCATCCGCATACCGACATCGTGCGGACCGGCGGAATGGCGTACCCGGGTGATCCGCGTGTCGCGGTCGGCTCCGCTGCCGTCGGCGATCCGGACGCCGTTGACGACCCTGCGGGCGGGGTGCTGGACCATGCCCCCGATGTCCGCGGCGGCCGGCCGGCGTGGGTTACGGCGGCGGCCACCGGCGAGCCGGCCGGAGGCCCGGGCGCCGGCAGCGCCGACGGGGCCGGGTCCGGCGGTGCATGATCCGATCGGGCCGGGGATGGTCCGAGCGGCCTGGGCCCGGCTGCCGGAGCCGGTCCGGGCCACGCTGCCGATCTGGTTCGGGAGCCGGGTCGCGGTCGCCCTGCTGGCGCTCGCCGCCGCGCGGGTCCTTACCTCGGCGCCGGCGCGAAACGCTCCCGGCCTGCGCACGCTCTGGGACCGGTGGGATGTCGGCCTGTTCACGAAGGTCGCCCGGTACGGTTATCTCTCCCCCGCCTACTCGGACCGGACAGAAGTCGACTTTCCCGGCCTCCCGATCGCGATGCGGATCGTCCATATTGTCGTTCCGGACTGGATTGTCGCGGGTCTGGTCGTGTCGTTCCTCGCCGGTGCGGTCGCGGTCGCCGCGCTGTGGCGGTTGGCCGCGGACGAGGTCGGCAAGTCCGCGGCGCGGTTCGCCGTCCTCAGCCTCATCTGCTTCCCCTACGCGGTGTTCCTGTTCGCCGCCTATTCGGAGGGCATCTTCCTGGGGTTCGCGACGGCGTCCTGGCTGGCGGCACGTCGCAGCCGCTGGTGGTTGGCCGGCCTGCTGGGCGCCGGGGCGGCATCCGCCAGGATCAGTGGTATTCCCTTCGGGGTCGCGTTGGCCGTGCAGTACGTCGCGAGCCGGCGCTCCGCCGGCCTCCCGGTGTTCGCCCGGCCGGCGTTGTCGCTGGGGCTTCCACCCATCCCCGTCCTCGCCTACCTGGGCTATCTCAGGATTCGCACCGGGGGCTGGGGCTCCTACACGGACGCGATGCGGGACGGCTGGCACCGAGGCCTCGACTGGCCCTGGTCGGGCTGGACCGCCACCTGGGCATCGGCCACGGATGGCAACGGTGCGTCGACCTTCGTCTGGTTCTGGCGCGGGGAACTGCTCGCGGTGGTCGTCGGGGTACTGCTGACCATCATCCTGCTGGCCGGGAGACGGTGGGGTGAGGCGACCTTCCTCGGCGTGATGACCGTGATAATGGCCTGCACGAATTATTATGCATCGGGAATCCGTGGAATTTTAGTGGCCTTTCCGTTGTATCTGATGCTCGCGCGAGCCGCCGCGCGGCAGAGCTGGGTACAGTCGGTATATCTATGTACCGGTACGCCGATCATGGCAGCCCTGGTCGTCGCCTTCACGCAGGGACAGTGGGTGGACTAGCCTTTCCCCGCATGGCGCCTTCGGCGCAATGCGGGGGCCCCTGGCATCGGGGGCCGTGCGGGGTTTCCGTCGCCTCGCCTTCGGCG